>DASSBO010000236.1:0-5056 GCA_035698655.1 Streptomyces sp. | reverse complement strand
GGCGAAGCTTCGTCACCGTCGGCGCCGTGAACAGCAGGACTCTGAGCGCCCTCATGAGAGCCACCTCATTCGGGTCCTGGCGCCAGAAAAATAGGCTAGAAGCAAGGCATCCGCATTATCCGGGCTGCGGCCGAGCCGTTTACGGATCTCGTCTTTCGGCTCCACGCGGATCCGGCCTTGCGGGTCGGTGTCCCAGCGCGGCTCCAGCAGCTGCGCCACGGTGGCGTCGGCGTTGTCCGCGGCGGACAGGTCCCAGCCGCCGCGCTCCGAGAGGCCGCGGCCGATCTCCCACCACAGTTCGGCGCGGAGGTTCTTGTACTTGCTGCTGTCCGAGGGGCTTTCGGCGACGTTGACGGCCTGCACCTGCGCCGCATGCTCGCCCCTGCTGGCGGCGTTCCGCAGTTCGCCGACGACGCCGAACCCGACGCCGATGGAGTCGACCTTCACACACGTGGCGCCGGACTCCCGCAGCGCTTGCAGCACCAGGGGGAGGATCTTCTCCGGCCGGTCGGTGTGCGCCCGCCACTCCCGCCCGGCTTGGATGCCGCGACGCTCGCGGATGACGGTCTCGTCCCCTCCGCCGCCTACGTCGACGCCGAGCTCGACGGGGAGCAGCGCGTCCGGGGGGTGGGGTTCGTCGCCGCCGACCCTGCAGGCGGCGAGGTCGGATGCGCGCACGACCTGGTTCGGTGCATCGTCGGAGAACTCGCCGAGCACCTTCGACTTGTACAGGGGGTTGTCTTCGCCCCACTCGGCGAGCTTCTCCTCCACCCACTCGGGGGAGACGAGCGCCGCCGCCACGTCGCTGGGCACGGTCTCGCCGGTGAGGTTCGGCGAGTCGAACGCCGAGATGCTCATGGTGTGCCACCCGGAGCCGGGCTGGCACACCTTCCTGAAATGGCTCGCGGGGTTGTCGGGGTTCCCGATCGCGAGGATGCGGCAGTCCGGGCCTGTGGTGAGGGCGTCGGCGGCGACCCACAGCTGCTCCGGGACACCGCACGCCTCGTCGATGATGACCAGCACGAACTGGGTGTGGATGCCCTGGAACGCGGACTCGTCATGGTCGGACGGCTTGCGGCCGAACGCGACCAGCTCGTCGTCGATGTGCCACTCGGTCTGGTTCACCCTGCCCGGGAGGCCGGCGGCCTTGTGGTGCCGGCGGATGTACCGCCACAGGATCGCCCGCACCTGAGCGAACGTCGGCGCCGTCGAGACGACGAACGCGGTGCCGGGCGGGTGGGTGTCGAGCCACCAGCAGGCGACCAGCGAGGCGGTGTGGCTTTTGCCGACGCCGTGGCCGGACCGTACCGCGGTGCGGCGGTGGTCGCGGACGGCTTCCATGATGGCGGCCTGCTTGGACCACACGGTCTGTCCGAGACGCCCGCCGACCCAGTTGGTGGGGTTCTGTCCGTACATGGCGGCGCGTCGCCCGACCTGCTTGCGGTCGACGGCGGCGCGGACCTGGTCCCGCAACGCCTTGAGCTGCTTGGTGTCGCCGGCGCGGACAAGCTGGTCGACCTGGCGGCGGACGTGGTCGAGGTCAGGTGCTGTCGTCATCGTCACCGCCGCCGTCGGTGGTGCCTTCGAGCATCTGCATGATTTCGGCGCCGAGGTGGTCGGCGTCGACGGAGACGCGGGAGGGGGCGTCGAGGCCGAAGAGTTTGCGGTAGGACTCGCGGACCTTCGTCAGCCGGTCGATCGCGGCGAGTTTCGGGCCGTCGTCGGTCAGGGGCTGCCCGTCGGTGTCGGTGACGATGCGGCCGTGGGACACCATCGGGTGTTCGCGTCCGAGGACTTCGAGGGCTTCGACGTACAGCTCGTCCAGCTTGGCGGCTTCGACGGCGCGGAGGCGTTCGGCGGGCTCTTTCACGATCATGGTGAGGGCGCGTTGCACGGCGCGCCACGCTTCGCCTTTGTCGCAGTAGCCGAGCTGGTCGGCGATCTGCTTGAACGTGGCGCCCTCACTGCGGAGCTGGGCGGCGGCGGCGTCGCGTTCGACGGTGTGGACGGTGCGGAGGAACCGGCCGCGGTTGTCGCGGGCGGCCTTGGGGGGCTGCTGGTTGTCGCTCATCGGCGGGCCCCTTCCTCCGGCTGTTGACAACGTTGTCACTCATGGTAGCCGGGCACGCGAACAGCCCCGGCAGACCAGAACGGTCGGCCGGAGCCGTGACGGGGCGGGGGTCAGGAGTTGCGGTAGTTGCTGTACCAGTTCCACAGGTCGCGCTGGTCCTGCAGGTCCTGCTCTTGCTGCTGGCGCATGTTGTCGAGCGTGGTCTGCGCCTGCGCGCGGGTCTTCGCGTCGAAGCAATCGGGGTTCTGCAGCACCACGGTGAGGGCCTGCTTCGCCGAGTCGTGGTCGACGGTTGCCGGATCGGGACCGAGCAGGTCGGTGACGGCGCTGCGCGGGTCCTCGCAGCTGTCGGCCGTCGGCGTTGCCGTGGGGGTGTCGGGTGTGGTGGTGCGGCCGGCGTAGTAGCCGCCGCCGGCGAGGAGCAGCGCGGCCACCAACGCCGCCAGGAGGAGCAGGGGGCGGGGTCTGTGCGCGTCGTCGGACATGCGGTCATCCTTCCGTGGAGGGGCGGGGCTTGGCAGGGGAACGGCCCACCCCGCCGGTGCAGGATGGGCCGTAGAAGCGGCGTGGCAGTCAGCGCTCCCAGCCGCGGGCGACGTCCAGCGCGCGGCGCAGCGCCGACCCCAGCGGCCACCACTGCCGGGCGGGCACCATCAGGTGCGCCTCCGTCTCACGCCGCCCGTGCAGCTCGGTGACGGACAGGCGGAGCTCGCCGACGGCAGGCTGCGTGATCTCGATGCGGTCGCCCGTGAGCGTGGTGTGCATCCAGGCCGTGTGCTGCTCGATCGCATCGATGAGGGCGGGCAGGTCGGTGGTGGTGACGCCGGCCTCGGCGGCCTGCGTCTTGTCCACGGTGACGCGCACGATCACCTCGGCGTCGCCCGGCTCGGCGGTCAGCCCCTCGGGGATGACGGTGAGCGTCGCCCCCTCGCCGCTGGTGTACTCCCACGGCTGCGGGGTCAGCTCGGCGGCGACAGTGTTGAAGGCCTGGCGGAAGTCCATGCGGGTGTCTCCTTCGTGTGCGGCCCACCCCGTCGGGCGCGGGGTGGACCGCGGGCTGGTGCAGGGTCAGAGCCCGATCTCGGTGACAGGGACGACGGGGATGGTGGCGGTGCCGGCGCAGTGCGGGCAGGGCACGGTGTCGGCGTCCGGGTTCGGGGGTTCGAAGCGGTGCCCGCAGTCGAGGCACGCCCAGTGGGACAGGTCCAGGTCCATGGTCGGTGTTCCCTTCCGGGTCAGCGGGTGATCGTGTAGGCCAGGTCGCAGCGGATGACCACGGACGTGTTGCTGCGGAGCTTCGT
This sequence comes from Streptomyces sp., assembly GCA_035698655.1. Classification (GTDB taxonomy): domain Bacteria; phylum Actinomycetota; class Actinomycetes; order Streptomycetales; family Streptomycetaceae; genus Streptomyces. The sequence continues at coordinate 1,684 of DASSBO010000236.1, read as the reverse complement.
CTCCCCGTGCTCGCCGCTGGCCGGATCGGTGAACGAGACGACGGTCCAGCCGTGCGTCTCCCAGCCCGACGGCGGGACCGTCTCGGTGCCCGTGAGGACGACGGGGCGCAGCGGCGCGGTCTGGGTGGCGAACACGTCGCCGGGGACCAGCTGGCGGACGCCGGTGGTGGTCCACTGCTCGCGGTCGAAGTCCGGGCGCGGGGCCGGGGTGAGCTGCACAGGATGCTCCGTTCAGGCCGTCTCGTCGGCCGGCTCGTTGTAGAGGTCGAGGTAGTAGGCGTCGTCGTCGAGGGCGGCGCGGGTGCACGCCTGGGGGTCGACGGGGTTGACGGTCACCGTGATGGCGAACCGGGAGGGCGCCGCGGGGGTGGGCATCGGGGTCTCCATCAGGCGGCCGGCCGGTAGTGGGCGGGGCGGGGCTCGTCGCGGTCCAGCTCGCGGGCGATCAGCTCGGAGACGGTGGCCGGCGCGGGGACGGCGGGGGTGTCGGCGACCGGGCGCTCCACCTGGTAGGTGGCGCCGGTGTGCCGGGTGTAGGACCGGATGCGGTCCACGCGGAAGGTCCGGCTCTCGCCGGACTGGCGGTCCATGGCCTTGACGATGACGTCGCCGGCCTTGGTGGTGCGGAGGTCGAAGATCTCGATGGTGCGGATCGTCTCCGATCCGTCGGCCTTGGTGTAGGTGATGGTGACGGGCTGGCGGCGGTCCTGGGCGCGGCAGAGGTCGGTGATGGTCCGGCTGGTGGTCTGGTGTGCGGTGAGCTTCATCGTCCGATCCCCTTCGCCGTGGTGTATGCCTACATCGTATGCCTACTAACTCCACATGTCAACGGAGTAGGCATACAGACGTGGCATACTGGCGTCATGGACGACACACAGAGGCTCGATGAGATCCGCGCCCTCGCCGATCAGATCCGGGAGCGCGACCGGCTCAACGCCATCGACAAGGCAGCCCTGTACGGGCTCATCCCGCAGGTCTTCCCCGAGAAGCGCGGCGAGCCGAAGGTCCGCGGCCGGCTCAACGAAGTCGTCGACGCATCTGGCCTCACCCGCGAGTACGTCGCTCGCATCCGAGACGGCAAGGTCAAGCCATGACCGTTGGGCACGCTGCGTCCAGCGGTCGGCCGTGCAGCCACAGCCGCTACGGCCTCACCTGCTGCGCCTATGACCAGCTCGTGCGCGAAGCCGGTGGCCGCTGTCAGATCTGCGGTCGTGCGGGCCAAGCGACCGGACGGGGCTACCTCGTCGTTGACCACGATCCGAAGATCGGCGACTGGGCCGTGCGCGGCCTGCTGTGTTCAACGTGCAACCTGACAATCGAGTACGCCGACGCGCCGACCTCCACCCAGGCCGCGTACCTCGCGTCCCCATGGCACGCCCGCCGAGGGCTGACCGTGCCAGACGAACCGCCGGTCGGCAGCCGCGTGCAGACGGGCAGGCGGACCTACCTGCGCACATCTTCCGCATGGGAGGCATGCGACGAATTCCGGGGGCGCCGCACGATGTCCTGGTCCCAGCTGACACGGCGCCACCCGCCGGACTCGCTGACGATCTACTCCAGTGTGCAGGCGCCCGCGGTGGCACACTGACTGCGTCTGCCGGGACAAGGCCGGGGCCAGGTGACTGGACCCTCCCGCTATGCGGCGCCCAATCTGGGGAGCAACGCCGTGCGGGGACGGAGAGGC
>DASSBO010000235.1:0-6110 GCA_035698655.1 Streptomyces sp. | reverse complement strand
CCCCTGCCGGGCACCGCGATACGCATCGCCGACGACGGCGAGGTCCTGGTGCGCGGCGGCATCGTCTTCGACTCCTACCGGAACAACCCCCAGGCCACCGCCGCCGCCCTGGCGGACGACTGGTTCGCCACCGGCGACCTGGGCCGGCTGGACGACGACGGCTACCTGACCATCACCGGCCGCAAGAAGGACATCCTGGTCACCTCCGGCGGCAAGAACGTCTCTCCCGGCATCCTGGAAGACCGGATCCGCAGCCGCCCGCCCGTCGGTCAGTGCATGGTCGTCGGCGACGGCCGCCCCTACGTCGCGGCCCTGGTCACCCTCGAACCCGACGCCGTCGCCCACTGGCTGTCCGTGCGCAAGCGCCCCGCGGACACGCCGCTCGCCCGGCTGTGCGAGGACCCCGAGATGCGCGCCGACGTGCAACGCGCGGTCGACTACGCCAACCAGGCGGTCTCCCGCGCCGAATCGGTGCGGGCCTTCACCATCGTCGACGGCGACTTCACCGAGGACAACGGTCTGCTCACCCCGTCCCTGAAGATCAAGCGCAGCGCGGTCGCCAAGGCGTACGCCGCCGACATCGAGCGCATCTACCACTCGGGCTAACCGTCCCGCTCCGCCGCCCGGGCCTCGGGCCCGGCGGTGGGGCACCCGTGCCACGGGCCGCCCGTGACGCGGGGCCGCCGATCGGGCATACTCACCTGGCCACAGTCGTTGATCAGCCGCCGCCGCAACCCGGCGCGGCGCCGTCACGGCAGGGCGGCCGAGACCCACGGCGAGCGCACCACCCCACGCGCCTCGCCGCAGCGCCCGACAGGAGGAGAGCGCCCAGATGCCCGAGTACGGTCGCAAGCCGGTGGAACGCCAGCTGCCCACCGAGGAAGCCCGGGACCTGCTGACCCTCGTACGCGAGGTCGTCCAGCGGGAGATCGCCCCCACGGCGAGCGAGGACGAGCAGCAGGGCCGGTTCCCCAGGGAGGTCTTCCGCCTGCTGTCCCGCTCGGGACTGCTGGGCCTGCCCTACCCCGAGGAGTTCGGCGGCGGAGGCCAGCCCTACGAGGTCTACCTGCAGGTCCTCGAGGAACTCGCCGGCGCCAGCCTCACGGTCGGCGTCGGTACCAGCGTGCACTCCCTGGCCTGCTACGCGACGGCGGAGTACGGCACGAAGGAGCAGCGCAGCGAACACCTGCCCGCCATGCTCGGCGAGGGCCTGCTGGGCGCCTACTGCCTTTCCGAGCCGTCCTCCGGCTCGGACGCCGCGTCGCTGCGCACCAAAGCCGTGCGCGACGGCGACGAGTGGGTGCTCGAGGGCACCAAGGCCTGGATCACCCACGGCGGTATCGCCGACTTCTACACGGTCATGGCCCGCACCGGCCAGGACGGCCCCAGGGGCATCACCGCCTTCCTCGTCCCCGGCGACGCCGCCGGCCTCAGTGCGGCCCAGCCGGAGCGGAAGATGGGCATGAAGGGCTCGCCCACCGCCCAACTGCACCTGGACGGCGTGCGGGTGCCGGACGCCCGGCGCATAGGGGAGGAGGGGCAGGGCTTCTCCATCGCGCTGTCCTCCCTGGATGCCGGCCGCCTGGGCATCGCGGCCTGCGCGGTCGGCGTCGCCCAGGCCGCGCTCGACGAGGCGACGGCCTACGTGCTGGAGCGCCGGCAGTTCGGCCGTCCCGTCGCGGACTTCCAGGGCCTGCGCTTCATGCTGGCCGACATGGCCACTCAGGTCGAGGCCGGCCGCGCCCTGTACCTGACGGCCGCGCGGCTGCGGGACGCCGGCCGTCCGTTCTCCCGGCAGGCAGCGCAGGCGAAGCTGTTCTGCACCGACGCCGCCATGCGCGTGACGACCGACGCCGTGCAGGCGCTGGGCGGCTACGGCTACACCGCGGACTTCCCCGTCGAGCGCTACATGCGAGACGCGAAGGTCCTGCAGATCGTCGAGGGCACCAACCAGATCCAGCGCATGGTGATCTCCCGCCACCTGCTGGGCCCCGAGAGTCGCTGACGGGCCGGCGGGCCGTGGCCGGCTAGCCGGACCGCCCGGCCAGCTCCCGCACCTCTTGCGCGGCCTTCTTGTCCAGCGCGACCCGGACCAGCCCCGCCGCAAGGCGGGGCAGGTCCGCCTCGTCCACCAGACCGGCGAGCGACTTCGCGGACTTGGGCAGCCCCAGCCGCTCCGCGCCGTCCCGCGCCTTGGCGTCGATCAGCGGAGCGAACTCCGGCCAGAGAGCCTGCACCTCGCGCAGGAAGATGTCGGTGCCCGCCGGACCGATCCCCGGTACCTCGCCCAGCCGCTCGCGTACGTCACCGGCCTCGTGCAGCGCACGCAGGTCACCCTTGTAGCGCTCCTGCAGCAACTCGGCCGCCTCGCCCAGCTGGGTGGACGTCCGTTCGTCGTAACGCCGGTAGCCGCCCTCGCCCAGGGCGTCGACGCGCTGCTGCCAGGTGGCGTCGGCCATCCGGCGCGCGTCGCGCATCCCCGCGTCGAACAGCGCGCGGGCGGCCGCCACCGCGATGCCCGACTGGATGCGGGCGCTCAGCAGCAGGGAGAGCACCAGCACCTGGAACAGCGGCGCCGGCGTGTCGCGCAGCGACACCCCGGCCTCTTCCGCGTACGTCCTGCCCTCGTGCTCCAGCAGCGCCTGCACGATCCGTTCGTTCTTCGCCGTCATCTGCGCTCACCCGCTCCCGGTGCGGACGGTTCTCCTCCGGCCCACGAGGTACCCGCGCAGCGTCGACAGAACGCCACACGGCAAGGAGTGGACGACGATGGCCGGCGACCGGCACGAGAAGGACGAGCGCGAGCGCGAGGACCCGCCGCCCTCGACAATGGGCAAGGCGGACAGTCCCGCGGTCGCGGGCAGCGACCCGCAGCAGCCCGAGGTGGCCGAAGGGCCGGTCGAAGGCCTCGAACCGGGGGAGCGCGTCGAACGGGGGCCGCACCGGCCGCCGCTCGAGGTCGACCCGCCCGAAGGCGATGCGGTCCCGCGGGACGCGGCCGGTGAACCCGACGCGGTACGCGAGCAGCAGAAGAGGGAAGCCGAAGGGGGCTGAGCCGCCCCCGGCCCCCGGGCGCTCAGGCCGCGCGGCCGCTCGGCATCACCGCACGCACCGGACGTCCCCGGCGCGCGTGGGAGAACGGCTGCGTGCGCCAGTCGAGCCCCTCGGGCAGGGTGAGCAGCGAGGCGGTGTCCTCCTCGGCCGACGGCACGCCGGCCGCCGGGGGCGCGTCGAGCGCGGAACGACCCGAGCCGCGGCACACCGTCAGCCCGAACGGGTCCCAGCGTGTCGGGCACAGCGCGTGTTCCGGAAGTTCGTCCTCGTCCGCCAGCAGCGCGATCGGCTGATCGCACTCCGGGCAGGACACCCGCACGATCGCCGGCGTGTCATACCCCCCGGAGAACTCGGACTCCGCCTCGGCGGCCGGGTCCTCCACCTCGCTCGCACGGCAGGCGTGCAGCGGTTTCACAGTGCGCATCTCTCCCCCTCGAATGGGCCGCCGGGCTGCCGCGCCCGGCCAAGCAAGCACTTCCCTCGCCACGTGGCCCATAACCACGCACCGCACACGCACCACGACGCCATGCGTGTGGCCTTCGTCACACTCGACCTGCTCCGGGGCGGCCGGCGTCCCCGCCGCTGTGCCCGGGAAGGCCGCACACAGTAGGTTGACGCCGTGGAGGACCTCGACCGTCAGATCGTGGAACTGCTCGTCAAGGACGGGCGCATGAGCTACACCGACCTGGGCAAGGCCACCGGCCTGTCCACCTCGGCGGTGCACCAGCGGGTGCGCCGGCTCGAGCAGCGCGGCGTCATCCGCGGCTACGCGGCCATCGTCGACCCCGAGTCGGTCGGCCTGCCGCTCACCGCCTTCATCTCGGTCAAACCCTTCGACCCCAGCGCCCCGGACGACATCGCCGACCGGCTCGCGGACGTCCCCGAGATCGAGGCCTGCCACAGCGTCGCCGGCGACGAGAACTACATCCTCAAGGTCCGCGTCGCCACGCCCATCGAACTCGAGGACCTGCTGGCACGCATCCGCTCCCGCGCCGGCGCCTCCACCCGCACCACGGTCGTGCTCTCCACCCCCTACGAGTCCCGGCCGCCGCGCATCTGACCCCGCCGCACCCCGGCGCCCGCAGACGGGACAGACTGGACGGGTCAGCACCCACCGACCGAACCCAGCGCGAGGCAGCACGCCGTGAACCACACCGAGTCCGCCGGGGCCGCCCACCGGCCGCACACCGTCCTGCTCCGCCGCGGTGAGGTGCACAGCCCCGCCGACCCCTTCGCCACCGCCATGGTGGTCGAGGGCGACCGCGTCGCGTGGGTCGGCTCCGAAGGCGCAGCGGACTCCTTCGCCGACGGCGTGGACGAGACCGTCGACCTCGACGGCGCCCTGGTGACACCGGCGTTCACCGACGCACACGTGCACGCCACCTCCACCGGCCTCGCCCTCACCGGCCTCGACCTGTCCGCCGCGACGAGCCCGGCCGACGCCCTGGCACGCGTCCGCGCGCACGCCGAGGCACGTCCCGGAGACCGGGTCCTGCTGGGCACCGGCTGGGACCAGGCCGCCTGGACCGAACAGCGGCCGCCCTCCCGCCGCGAACTGGACGAGGCGGCCGGCGGCCGGCCTCTCTACCTCAGCCGCGTCGACGTGCACTCCGCGCTGGCCACCACCGCCCTGCTCGACCTCACGCCCGGCGTGGCCGACCTGCCCGGCTTCCACGGCGACGCGCCGCTGACCGGCGACGCCCACCACGCCGTGCGGGCCGTCGCCCACGGCGCCCTCACCGCCCGCCAGCGCACCGAGGCGCAGCGCGCCACCCGCCGGCACGCCGCCTCCCTCGGCATCGGCTCCCTGCACGAGTGCGCCGGCCCCGAGATCTCCGGCGAGGACGACCTGACCGGCCTGCTGGCCCTGGCCGCACAGGAGCCCGGGCCGCGCGTCACCGGCTACTGGGCCGAACTGGCCACCACCCGCGCGCAGGCGGCCCGCGTCCGCGAACTCGGTGCCGCCGGAGCCGCCGGCGACCTCTTCGCGGACGGCTCCCTGGGCTCCCACACCGCCGCCCTGAACGCCCCCTACGCCGACGCCGACCACCACGGCACCGCCCAGCTGGACGCGGCCGCCGTCGCCGCACACGTCGCCGCGTGCACCGAGGCCGGTGTCCAGGCCGGCTTCCACGCCATCGGCGACGCCGCCCTGGACGCCGTCGCCGAGGGCGTGCGGGCCGCGGCCGACCGGGTCGGAGCCGCCCGCCTGCGCGCCGCCCGGCACCGGATCGAACACGCCGAGATGCTCTCCGAGGCCGCCCTCGCCACGTTCGCCGAACACGCCCTGACCGCCTCTGTCCAGCCCGCCTTCGACGCCGCGTGGGGCGGCGAGGAGGGCATGTACGCCCAGCGTCTGGGTGCCGGCCGCGCCGCCACCCTCAACCCCTACGCCGCCATGCTGCGCGCCGGTGTCCCGCTGGCCATGGGGTCCGACAGCCCCGTCACCCCGCTCGACCCCTGGGGGACGCTGCGCGCCGCCGCCTTCCACCGCACCCCCGGCCACCGCATCTCGGTCCGGGCCGCCTTCACCGCGCACACCCGCGGCGGCTGGCGCGCCGTGGGCCGGGACGACGCGGGCGTCCTCGTCCCCGGAGCGCCGGCCGACTACGCCGTCTGGAGCACCGGAGCGCTCATCGTGCAGGCCCCCGACGACCGGGTCGCGAACTGGTCGACCGATCCGCGCTCCGGCACCCCCGGTCTGCCCGACCTCACCCCCGGCCGTCCGCTGCCGCTGTGTCTGCGCACCGTGGTGGCCGGCCGCACCGTCTATGCACGGCCGAACGAGTGATCCCGGGCTGACACGTACCGCCGAACGATGAGCCCCCACCGCCCCCGCACAGCGGGCCCACGTCCGCACTGACCTGCTGGTTCGGCGAAACACCCCAGGTGGGGGGACTGTTGACAGACGCCGACCGAGTCCCGGTAGGTTCAGCGGAGTCCACCACAGGACGCCGGGCCGTGGAGTCTCCGCGCAGCCGTCGAGCGCCGCTGGGCCATGGGGTGGCACGCCGGGGGCGCGCCACCACTGGGAGCCAGGTCCAGCGCCCGCGGCA
>DASSBO010000234.1:0-4888 GCA_035698655.1 Streptomyces sp. | reverse complement strand
GCACCGGTCGTCGCGGTACTGGACGCGCACGTGAGCCTGGTCGCCGTGCCGTGCAACCTGCTGGCCGAGTTCCTGGTGGCGCCGGCCACCGTGCTCGGGTTCGTCGCGCTGGCGGCCGCGCCGGCCGCGATACCCCTGGCTTCGGGCATCGCCTGGCTGGCGAGCTGGCCGACCGCGGGCATCGCCTGGATCGCCCGCACGGGCGCCGGCCTGCCGGGCGCCCGGATCGCGTGGACGCCGGACTGGTCGGGCGCGCTGCTGCTGGCCGCCCTCGTCACGGCACTCGCCCTGCTGGCCGGCCGGCTGCTGCGCCGGCCCTGGCTGTGCGCGCTGCTCGCACTGGTGCTGCTCGTCGTGCTGCTGCGCCCCGTGCCACTGGCCCGCCGCCTCACGGGCTGGCCGCCGCCTGACTGGCACCTCGTCGCATGCGACGTCGGCCAAGGGGACGCGCTGGTGCTGCCGACCGGGCCGGGGAAGGCGATCGTGGTGGACACGGGCCCGGACCCGAAACTCGTCGACGGCTGCCTGCGCAGGCTCGGCGTCTCCACCGTCCCGCTGCTGATCCTCACCCACTTCCACGCGGACCACGTCGCCGGGCTCCCGGGTGTGCTGCGCGGCCGCGCCGTCGGAGGCATCGAGACGACGGGACTGCAAGCGCCGCCCGACCAGGCCGAGTTCGTGCACCGCATCGCGCGCGAGGCACACGTGCCGGTCAGCCGGGTGACGCCGGGGGAGAGGCGCACGGCGGGCCGGGTGTCCTGGCGCGTGCTGTGGCCGGACGGCCGCTTCGCGGCCGCCGCGCCGGCGGACACCGAGCCGAACGACGCGAGCATCACGCTGCTCGTGCACACCGCCGGCCTGACCCTGCTGCTGCCCGGCGACCTCGAACCACTCGCCCAGCGCGAACTGCTGGCCGGGCACCCGGCCCTGCCGCAGGTGGACGTCCTGAAGGTCCCGCACCACGGCTCGGCCTACCAGGCCCCGGAGTTCCTGCACCGCCTGCATCCCCGGACGGCTCTGGTTTCGGTAGGGACGGACAACCCCTACGGCCACCCCTCCCGCCGAACCCTGCGCCTGCTGCGCCACGAGGGCGCCGCGGTCCTGCGCACCGACACCTCCGGCTCCCTGGCCATCACCGGCGGGCCCACCACCCTCGCCGTCCAGGCGCGGGGCAACCGGCGGTTGACTTGAAGCTTTGTTCAACTTCTAGCGTCGTCGGCACCTGATCGTTTTCATCGAGGAGGACAGCCATGAACGTGCACGGAGACCGGCCGGTGCTCGGCAACGACAGCGCGGCGCTGCGGGATGCCCGGGCGGCGGTAGACCGGTTCGCGGCCGGGCTGCAGAAGGGTCTGGATGACACCGACGCCGACACCTACGACGGCTCCTTCGCCGCCGACGTGCTGTGGGGGAGCCCCTACGGCGCCACACTGATCGGCTTCGAGGAGCTGAACGCCGTACACCGCAGTCTCATGGCGAAGCGGGCGGCTCCGCCGTCCCGGTTCGAAGTGGTCGCGGTCAGCGCGCCGGCCCCGGGCGTGGCCGTCGCCCACATCCGGCGTCGTGCGTTGGAGGACGACGGATTCTCGGAGATGGCGCTGTACACGCTGGTCGAACGCGACGGCCACTGGTGGCTCGCGGGTGCGCAGAACACGCCGGTCGCAGCGCACGGCTAAAGCGTTTGACGCCGTTCGGCGTCCGGGATCGGATGCGGCTCATGAGCACTGGGCGGATGCATCCTGACGAACATGCCGTCGACGACGACCTCGTACGGCGGCTGGTCGGCCGGCAGTTCCCGCAGTGGGCGGGGCTGCCGGTGCGGCGGCTGCCGTCCGGCGGGACGGTTCATGCCATGTTCCGGCTCGGCGACGACATGGTCGTGCGGTTGCCGCTGACGGAGGGCGGCGTCGAGGACGTGGCGTTGGAGCGCGAATGGCTGCCCCGCCTCGCGCCCCGGCTGTCCACGGCCATCCCCGAGGCGCTCGCGGCGGGGAAGCCTGCCGAGGGTTACCCCTGGCCCTGGTCGGTGTACCGGTGGCTGCCGGGGGAGCCGCCGCAGGCGGGGGAGTTGCGCGAGCCCGCCCACTTGGCCGAGGACCTGGCACGGTTCGTGACGGCGATGCGGAGCATCACCCTGGCGGGTGCGCCGCAGGCGCACCGAGGGGGGCCGCTCGCCTCACTCGACGCGGCCACCCGGCGGGCGATCGAGGAACTGCGCGGCATCTCTGAGGAGGACGTCGACTGCGACGCCGTCACCGCCGTGTGGGAGGACGCCCTGCGGGCGCCGGACTGGGCCGGCCCGCCGGTGTGGCTGCACGCCGACCTGATGCCGGGCAACCTGCTCGTGGACGACGGCGGCAGACTCACGGCGGTGATCGACTTCGGCTGCGTGGGCATGGGCGACCCCGCCTGCGACCTGTTCCCGGCGTGGAACCTGCTGCCGCCCGGCGCGCGGGAGGTCTTCCGCAAGGCGCTCGACGTGGACGACGCGACCTGGCTCCGCGGCCGGGCCCGCACCCTCTCACAGGCGCTGATCGCCCTCCCGTACTACCGCACGACGAACCCGTCGATGGCTCACAACGCCCGCCACGTGATCCACGCCGTCCTCGCCGACGCCTGAGCCAAGACTGCAGAAACCTGTTGTAAAGGCACCTTTAGAAAGCTACCTTTACATTCATGGACCGCGAGACGCACCTCACCGACCCGCGCGCGCTGCGCGCCTACGCGCACCCCACCCGGATGAAGCTCGTCGGGATGCTCCGCTCGCGCGGGCCGTTCACGGCGACCACGGCGGCCGAGCTGACCGGGGAGTCCGTCGCCAGCTGCTCGTACCATCTGCGGATGCTCGCCAAGTACGGCCTCGTCGAAGAGGCCGAGGGCGGCAAGGGCCGGGAGAAGCCGTGGCGGGCCACCGCCCAGTACACGAGCTGGCCCGACCACTCCGAGGACCCGGCCATGGCCGAAGCGGCCACGCAGCTGAACGTCTCCGTCGCCGAGGTTCTCTTCGGACACGTCACCAAGGCCATCGAGCAGCACGACCGGCTGCCGGCAGACTGGCAGGAGGCCGAGGACTTCGGCGACAACGCCCTGTATCTCACGCCGACCGAACTAACCGAACTGCGCGACCGGATGCGCGAACTCCTCAGTGCCTACGACGACCGGCTCGACGACCCGTCCCGCCGGCCCGAGGACGCCCGCCTTGTGTACGTCGTGCGCGCCGCGTTCCTGCACCCCGACCAGCCGGACGCGTCGTGAGACCCGCGGTGCCCGCCCTGCTGCGGGAGTCCGGGTTCCGCCGGTACTGGACCGGCCAGTCCGTGTCGCTGATCGGCGACCAGATATCGTTCATCGCCCTGCCGCTGGCCGCCGTCTACGTGCTGCACGCCGACGCCGCCCAGATGGGCTGGCTGAAGATGGCCGAGTTGCTGCCCGCCCTGCTGTTCAGTCTGCCCGCCGGCGCGTGGGCCGACCGGCTCGGCAGCCGCCGCCGGGCGATGATCCTCACCGACGTGGTCCGTGCCGTGCTGCTGGCCACGCTGCCGCTCGCCTACGCCTTCGGCCTGCTCACCCTTCCGCAGCTGTACGCCGTGGCCTTCGGCGTCGGCGTGCTGACCGTCCTCTTCGACGTCTGCAACATCGCCCTGTTCGCCTCGCTCATCCCCACCGAGCGCTACGTCGACGCCAACTCGCTGGTCAACGGCAGCCGTGCGCTGTCGTTCGTCGCCGGGCCGAGCGCCGGCGGCTTCCTCGTGCAGCTGCTGGCCGCACCGCTCGCGCTGCTGGCCGACGCCTGCACCTTCCTGGTCTCCGCCCTCTGCCTGACCCGCATCTCCCCGTCCGAACCGCCCCCCGCCAAGGCGGAGAAGGGCCATTTCCTGGCCGGCCTGCGCTGGCTGCTCCGGAACCCGTCCATGCGCGCCCTGTTCGCCGCCGGCGGCACCACCCAGTTCTTCAACTTCATCTTCCACACGCTGTTCGTGCTCTACGCCACCACCGAACTGCACCTGGGCGCCGGCGCCATCGGCACGACGCTCGGCATCGGCGCGGTCGGCGGCCTGTTCGGCGCCGTCTGCACGGGAGCGGTGGTCCGGCGCTGCGGCGTCGGCCCGTCCATCCTGATCGGGTTCGCCGGGTTCTCGATCCCGCTGCTGGTCGTCCCGCTCGCCGCCGGACCCACCTGGCTGCTGCTGGTCCTGCTGGGCGCGGCCGAGTTCGTCTCCTGCGTCGGCGTGATGATCGTCGACATCGCGTCCGGGTCGCTGCAGATCGCCCTGATGCCGCCGTCGATGCGCTCCCGCATCCAGGGCGCCTTCCGCACTCTCAACCACGGAGTCCGCCCGCTCGGCGCGCTGGCCGGCGGCCTGCTGGGCTCCACGCTCGGTCTGCGCCCTGCGCTGTGGATCGGCACGGCCGGTGCGGTGCTCGCCCTGCTGTGGCTGCTGCCCTCGCCCGTCCCCGGTACCCGCACGCTCCCCGAGCCGCCGCTGGAGGAGAACGCCGAGGTGTCCGCCGCAGCCGCCGCCTCCTAGCGCTCCAGCCAGCCCTCGTACTCGGCGGCCAAGGCGTCCAGCGCCTCCCGTGCGGCCGGGCCGGGGGCGGCGTCGTCCGCCAGGACGACGAGCCATTGTGCGTCCTCCGCGTCGTCCTCGCCCGCGAGTTCCTCGCGCACCAACTGCGGCTCCTCCCGGAGTCCGAAGCGGTCGGTCAGTTCCTCGGAGACCGCCTCGGCCGCGTCCCGGTCCGGCAGGACCAGCACGTGGTGTGGCGGCGCGTGTGTCGGCTCTTCGGTCACCCCGCCATTGTGTCGGTCCGCCGTGGGATGCTGGTGGGCGATATGGCTGGGACCCGGAAGAAGACGAACGACGATCTCCTCGCGCCCGTCACCGTG
>DASSBO010000233.1:0-5246 GCA_035698655.1 Streptomyces sp. | reverse complement strand
GGGTATTCGGGTGTCCGCGGCGCATGGGGAGCGCCGACAGGGGGAATGTTCCAGGTGGCCGACGCCGCCTACCAGGGCGACGGCCGCCGGGAGGCCCGTTGCAGACCACGGACGACCGCATGCGGAATGCGGACGACGCGGAGGGCCGGTGTCCGGCCCGTGCAGCGACGGCCAGGGCCAGGCCCGGAAGTCCCGTCTGCGGGATGGCGTCATGCACGCACATCTGCGGCGTTGTCGGGGCTCAGCGCAGCCCGCTGCGCTTTCGCCCCTCCGCCTTGCAGCTGTGGGGTATCTCCCAGGGCCGCCAGGCCCGAGGGGACGCACCTGACGCCATCCCGCCCGCCCTGCGGGCGGACGACGCTACTTCCGAGCCAGGCCCTGGGCTGAGGCGGTCAGTCGGCGATGTCCGACAGGCCGATCGCGTGCTCCACGCGGACGCGGACCAGCAGCTCACCCGCGACGCCGTTGCGCGCGCCGAACTCCTCGGCACGGTCCTCGCCCATGTAGCGGGCGCCTATGCGGGTCGCCCACGCGAGGAGCTCGGCGGGGTCCTCGCTCAGCTCGGCGCGGCCGTGCAGCACCACCATGGAGTACGGCGGCCGCTCGTCGTCCACGCAGAACGCGACCCGGCCGTCACGGGCGAGGTTGCGGCCCTTGACGGTCCCGGCGCCGGTGTTGAAGACGACGTCCTCGCCGTCCAGGACGAACCAGACAGGTGCCACGTGCGGGCTGCCGTCGGCGCGGACCGTCGCGAGTTTGCCGGTGCGGGTCCCGGCGGAGACGAACTCCCGCCACTGCTCGGTGCTCATCTTCTCGGCCATGCGGGCATGATCGCACTCAGGCGCCGGATACGCTGGACCCGACGGACAGGACGACGAGGGAGGCTGCGGACCCATGAGTCTGTGGACCCGGTGGACCGACGGCAAGCGGGAGGCGCCCGCTCCGCTGGAGGGCCCCGTCGTCGGGACCGTCGTCGCCGGCACGGTGATCTGGTTCCTGCTGTTCGTCTGCCAGCTGCCCTTCTACGGCTGGTTCGCCGACCACGGGCACGAGTGGTGGGTGTGGACCTGCGGCACTGGGGCGGGACTGGGTCTGGTCGGCCTCTGGTACGTGCGGCGGCGTGAGGCGGCGATCCGCCGGTCGGAGCAGCCGCCCGAGGCACCCGGCGCGGCGGGAGGGCCGGGCGAGTCCGCTCCGCCGGACGGGACGGCAGACCGTGTGGCCGACGTGACGCGCAGGCCGGACGGCCACCCCGCGCACTGACGGCGCCGCGGGCACAGCACGGGAGCCCGGCGCGGGCCTCGCGGGGTCTACGCGCGGAGATGGCGATCAGAACGTTTGTTTGTTCATACTGCAACCAGTTCGGATGCGGTGGACGTTCTCGTCTGATCCTCCGAATCACCCCCACCGCCCTCGCCCCGTCGCACCACCGAGGTCCCGCATGCCCGATACGGCCGGTACTACCGTCGACTCCGTGAAGTCCTCCGCCGACCCGGCCGATCCCCCCGCGCCGCGCGGGGGCGTCGACCGCTTCTTCCGGATCACCGAACGCGGCAGCAGCGTCAACCGGGAGCTGCGCGGCGGCCTGGCCACCTTCTTCGCGATGGCCTACATCGTGGTGCTGAACCCGATCATCCTGGGCGCCGGCACCGACAAGTTCGGGCACCACCTGGACAACGCGCAGCTCGTCACCGCGACGGCGCTGATGGCCGGGCTGACCACCGTCCTCATGGGCGTCATCGGCAACGTGCCCATCGCGCTGGCCGCCGGCCTCGGCATCAACGCCGTCGTCTCGCTCCAGCTCGCGCCGCAGATGAGCTGGCCGGACGCGATGGGCATGGTGGTGCTGGCCGGCCTGGTCCTGATGCTCCTCGTCGCCTCCGGCCTGCGGCAGCGGGTGATGGACGCCATCCCGAACGGGCTGCGCCGGGCGATCGCCATCGGCATCGGCCTGTTCATCACGCTGATCGGCCTGGTCGACTCCGGCTTCGTCACCCGCAACCCCGACTCCGCGCACACCACCGTGCCGCTCGGGCTCGGCGTCGGCGGCCGGCTGGAGGGCTGGCCGGTCGTGGTGTTCGTGATCGGCCTGGCGCTGATGTTCGTGCTGGTGGTGCGCAGGACGCAGGGCGCCATCCTGATCGGCATCGTGGTGATGACCGTGGTGGCGATCATCGTCAACGCGCTCGTCGACATCCCCGACGCCGCCTGGGGCCTGGCCGTGCCGAACGTGCCGGACCAGGTCGTCGGCACACCGGACTTCGGCCTCATCGGGAACATCTCCCTCTTCGGCGGATTCCACGAAGTCGGCATCCTGACCGGCTGCCTGTTCGTCTTCACCGTCCTGCTGTCCGGCTTCTTCGACGCCATGGGCACGATCATCGGCGTCGGCGAGGAGTCGGGCCTGACCGACGAGCAGGGCCGGCTGCCCGGCATGGGCCGCATCCTCATGGTGGACGGCCTCGGCGTCGCCGGCGGCGGCTTCGGGTCCTGCTCGGCGAACACCTGCTTCGTGGAGTCGACGGCCGGCGTCGGCGAGGGTGCCCGGACCGGCCTGGCCAACCTGGTCACCGGCGGGCTGTTCCTGCTGACGCTGGTCATCACGCCGCTGGCGACGGTCGTACCCTCCCAGGCGGCGACGCCCGCACTGGTCGTCGTCGGCTTCCTGATCATGTCGTCCAACGTGCGCGCCATCGACTGGAGCGACATGACGGTGGGCGTCCCGGCGTTCCTGGCGATGATCTCGATGCCGTTCACCTACAGCATCACCAACGGCATCGGCATCGGCGTGCTCGCGTTCGTGCTGCTGAAGACCGCCACCGGGCGGTTCCGCGAGGTCCCGTGGCTGCTGAACGTGGTGGGCGCCGCGTTCCTCGTCTACTTCATGCTCAACCCGATCGAGCAGTGGCTCGGGGTGAAGTAGCCGACACCCGGCGCGCCGTGTGAAGCCGGCCGGCCGCGGTACCCGGGACGGTGTTCTCCGCATCGGAAGTGAGCCGTCCACCGGGTGGCCGCGGCCGGCCGTCGTCGGTCAGGCGGTCGAACCGTAGAAACGTTCCGTCTCCTCGACGGCCGCCTTGAAGCGCTCGTCGAAGTCGTCCCGGACGAGCGTCCGGACCACGTAGTCCTGGACGCTCATCCCGCGCTTCGCGGCGTGCGTGTGGAGCCGGGCGAGCAGCTCACCGTCCAGTCGCAGGCTGAGCACTGTGGATGTCATGACCACCACGCTCCCCGGCGTGGTGGGTCCGGCGCGGTGGTTTTCTGTGCGAGCTCACCCGTACGTGTGACGTAGGACGCGGTAAACCCGCTACTCGTTAGACGAGGTAATGAGTTACGCTAATGACATGCCGGACCTGTCCCAGCGCGACGCCGCCGCTGTGAACTCCCTCCGCTCGGCCGTCATGCGCCTCTCCAGGCGCCTGCGGCACCAGCGGGTCGACGAGTCGCTGAGCGCCACCGAGATGTCGGTGCTCGGCACCCTCGCCCGCTGCGGCTCGGCCACGCCGAGCGAGCTCGCCCGCAAGGAGCACGTGCAGCCCCCGTCGATGACCCGCATCGTCGCCAAGCTCGAGAGCAAGGGGCTGGTCCGGCTCGAACCGCACGCCGAGGACCGCCGCCAGAAGGTCGTCACCCAGACCGAACAGGCGGAGTCGATGCTCGAGGCCAGCCGCAGCAAGCGGAACGCCTGGCTGTCCGAGCTGGCCGGCGGTCTCGACGAGGACGACTGGGCCAGGCTGCGCGAGGCCGCGCCCGTGCTGGAGAAGCTCGCGCACCTGCAGTAGGACACACGAAGGAGGCGAAGCGCAGTTGAGTTCGGGCCACGGATCACCCTCCGCACCCGCACCTGCACCCCGACCCCACCAGACCGCCACCACGACCGAGCCGGCCGCCGGCCGCACCTCGATGTTCAGCTCGCTGAGGATCCGCAACTTCCGGCTCTTCACGATGGGCCAGGCCGTCTCCAACACCGGCACCTGGATGCAGCGCATCGCCCAGGACTGGCTGGTGCTGACCCTGACCGGCTCGTCCACCGCCGTCGGCATCACCACCGCGCTGCAGTTCCTGCCGATGCTGCTGTTCGGCCTCTACGGCGGCGTCATCGCCGACCGCTGCGCCAAGCGGAAGCTGCTGATGATCACGCAGTCGGTGATGGGCCTCACCGGCCTGGCGCTCGCCGTCCTGACTCTCAGCGGAAACGTCCACGTCTGGCACGTGTACGCCCTCGCCTTCGTGCTCGGCATGGTCACGGTCGTCGACAACCCGACCCGGCAGACCTTCCTCAACGAGATGGTCGGGCCCCGCATGCTGCGCAACGCCGTCTCGCTCAACTCGGCGAACTTCCAGAGCGCGCGACTGGTCGGCCCGGCACTGGCCGGTGTGCTGATCGGTGCGGTCGGCAGCGGCTGGGCCTTCCTGATCAACGGCGTGTCCTTCCTGGCCACCATCAGCGCGCTGGTCTTCATGCGCACCGACGAACTGCACCCCACCGACCGGGCGCCGCGCAGCAAGGGCCAGCTGCGTGACGGCCTGACGTACGTGCGGCACCGGCCCGAGCTGCTGTGGCCGATCGTGCTCGTCGGCTTCATCGGCACCTTCGGTTTCAACTTCCCGATCTGGCTCACCGCGTTCACCGACCGCGTCTTCGACGAGGGTGCGAGCACCTACGGACTGCTGAACACGCTGGTCGCCATCGGCTCGCTCACCGGCGCCCTGCTCGCCGCCCGCCGCGCGGTCGTCCGGATGCGGCTGCTGGTCGGCGCGGCGCTGGTCTTCGGCCTGCTCGAGATGGTCGCCGCCGTCACACCGTCCTTCTGGCTCTTCGCCGCTCTGATGCTGCCGGTGGGCGTGATGGCGCTGACGTTCAACGTCACCGCCAACTCCAGCGTGCAGCTCGCCTCCGACCCGGCGATGCGCGGGCGGGTGATGAGCCTGTACATGATGGTGTTCGTCGGCGGCACACCCATCGGCGGTCCGCTGATGGGCTGGATCACCGACACGTGGGGCGCACGCGTCGGGTTCCTGTCCGGCGGCCTCATCTCCGCCGTGATCGCGGTGGCCGTCGCCCTCGGGCTGGCACGCGCGAGCGGACTGCGGCTCTCGGTCGACCTGCGCCGCGGCCGCCGGCTCGTGGCCCTCGTCCCCCGCGACCCCGCCCCGGACCGGGAGGTCGCCCCGGCCGCTTAGGCCCCGTGTCCCGGACCGGGCCCTGCCGGCGGCAGGGCCCGGCAGACTGGGGGCATGCGTCT
>DASSBO010000232.1:0-8263 GCA_035698655.1 Streptomyces sp. | reverse complement strand
CGCCGGCGGGCCTGCTCTCGCTGCCGCCGGTCCGCTACGTCGGGCGCATCTCCTACTCCTGGTACCTGTGGCACTGGCCGGCCATCGTCTTCGCCACGGTGTGGCTCTCCGGCCTGTCCACCCCGCTGCTGCTCCTGGTCGTCGCGCTGTCCTGGATCCCGGCCGCCCTGACCCACCGGCTCGTCGAGGAACGCTTCCGCCGCGCCCCCGCCTTCGCGCCGACCGGGGCCGCGATGCGGCTGGGCACCGCCTGCACCGCGACGTCCGTCGCACTGGGCGCCGTGGCCTGGGCGGCCGTCCCCGTCGTGCCCCTCGCCGGGGCCGGCCAGGTCGCCGGCGCGGCCGCGCTGAACAAGGACGGGCCCTTCCCGCAGCGGAGCGCCGACGCGCTGCGCCCGGTCCCGCGGGACGCGACCCAGGACAAGGGGCGCGCACACGACGCCGGATGCCTGGTCTCCAAGCGCGCCACGACCTCCGGCGACTGCGTCTTCGGCGACCCCTCCTCGTCCACCACCGCCGTCCTCTTCGGCGACTCCCACGCCATCCAGTACGCACCCGCGATGGACCGGATAGCCAAGCGCCACGGCTGGCGGCTCGTGGTACTGACCAAGTCCGGCTGCACTCCGGCCGAGGTGTCCACCTTCGACCCGCAGCTGCGCCGGGAGTACTCCGAGTGCGACACGTGGCGCTCCCGCGCCCTGAAGCGCATCGAGAAGGCGGAGCCCGCGCTCGTCGTCACCGGCAACCGGGCCACCACCCGCACCGTCGGCCCGGACGGGAAGATGAACGCCGGCGACAGCGCCGCCGCGCTGCGTGACGGCTACGTCAAGACACTGCGGCGCCTGGAACAGACCGGTGCCCAGGTCGTCACCATCGCCGACAACCCGCACCCGCGCGAGGACGTGCCCGCCTGCGTGTCGAAGTCGATGGACGACTTGCCCGCCTGCTCCTTCGACGAGGACCACGGGCTGTACTTCGAACGCGTCGGCCGCGAAGCGGCCGCCAAGGTCCCCGGCGTCCACCTGGTGGACCCCACCCCCGTGCTGTGCCAGGACGGCACCTGCCCCGCCGTCATCGGCAACGCGCTGGTCTACCGCAACGGCGCCCACCTGACGGCCACCTACGCCGGCACCCTCACCGACTGGCTCGACGACCGGCTGCCGGACGACGTCTGAGACCGCCGCCGGCCGGGTTTGAGGGGCCGCCGCAGCGACGACCCGGGAGAAAGCCGGGCCGAACACGCCGAGGCGCCCGGACGAAGGAGGGCGGCGGCCGTGACCACCGACAACGCCGAGCCGTCGGCAGACGGCGTCCACGTCAGCACCGTGGCGACCTCCGCACTGGGGGACCACAGCCACCTCGTGACGGACGGCACCGCAGCCGTCGTCATCGACCCCCAGCGCGACGTCGACCGGATGATCGCCGAGGCCGGACGGCTCGGCGTGCCCATCGTCGCCGTGCTGGAGACCCACGTGCACAACGACTACGTCTCCGGCGGACTCGAACTCGCCCGGCTCACCGGCGCCGAGTACGGCATGGCCGCCGCCGACGACGTCGACTTCCCCCGGCGGCCGCTGCGCGACGGTGACGTGCTGGAACCCTCCGACCACCTGCGCATGCGGGCGGTGGCCACCCCCGGCCACACCTTCCACCACCTGTCCTACGTCCTGGAGGCCGACGGCCGCCCGCTCGGCGCGTTCACCGGCGGCTCCCTTCTCCTCGGCAGCACCGGACGCACCGACCTGCTGGGCCCGCAGCACAGCCGTGAACTCGCCCGGCACCAGCACGCCTCCGCCCGCAAACTCGCCGGACTGCTCCCCGACGACGCCCGCATCTGGCCCACGCACGGCTTCGGCAGTTTCTGCTCCGCCGCGCCCGCCTCCGGCGACGCCGAGGACGTCGGCGGACAGCGCCGGACCAACCCCGCCCTCACGCTCGCCGAAGACGCCTTCGTCGAGCAGACCCTGGCCGGCCTCGACGCCTACCCCGCCTACTACGCGCACATGGGCGCGCACAACGTCCGCGGGCCGCGGCCGCTCGACCTGACCGCGCCGCGGCGCGCGACGCCCGGGGAACTGGCGCGGCGGCTCGCCCAGGGCGAGTGGGTCGTCGACCTGCGCCACCGCACGGCCTACGCGGCCTCGCACCTCGCCGGCATCGTCAGCCTCGGGCTGGACGGCCCCATGGTCACCTGGCTCGGCTGGCTGATCGACTGGGGCGCGCCGCTCACCCTGGTCGGCGAGAGCAGCGACCAGGTCGCCGCGGCGCAGCGCGAACTGGCCCGCATCGGCATCGACGCCTTCGCCGGCGCGGCCGTCGGCACACCCGCCGAACTGACGCCGGACACCGCACGGCTGAGCTCCACACCCACCGCCGACTTCGGCGCACTGGCCGCCGAACTGCGCGGCGAGACCACCGGACTGCCGGCGGCCGACGTGCTGCTGGACGTGCGCACCAACCGGGAGTTCCGCGCCGGGCACGTGGCCGGTGCCCTGCACATCCCGCTCTACGCGCTGCGCGACGAACTGGACCGGATACCGCCCGGCACGGTGTGGGTCCACTGCGGAAGCGGCTACCGGGCCGCCGCCGCTGCCTCGCTGCTCGAGCAGGCACACCGGGCCGCCGTCGTCATCGACGACTCCTTCGACGCGGCCGAGCAGGCCGGAGCCCCGATGGCAACCCTTCAGCCCGCCGCCTGACGGGTGCGGTGGCGCACCCAGACGTTGGGCTCGACATAGACCGCGTGACCGTGCGCCGTGTCGCAGTGCACCGGGGACAGAGCGCCGGGCACCTCGACGTCCCCGTCCCGGTCGAAGGGCAGGCCGGTCCACTGCCGCCACTCGGCGAGCGAACCGCCGATCGTCATCGACGCCGGCGCGATCTTCTCGGCGACCCCGCCGGCCCGTTCGTGCACGCGCAGCCACGGATCGGCCGGCAGCCCGTCCGCGCGGCGCTCGCGCACGTACTCCGCCATGGGCATGCGCACCTGCCGGTGCTTTCCCGTCGGGCGGACGGGTGCCAGCAGTGCATCGTGACCCGCCCGCCCCGCGGCTTCCCGCAGCGCGGCCAGCATCCGGTGCGACAGGCCACGGCCCAGATACGCCCGGTCGACGGCGATCTCCAGCGCGGACGCCGTCGTCGGCGCGCGACCCAGGCGCAGGTCGGCGAACGCCCAGACCAGCACCCGGTCCCAGCCGCGGTCCGGCAGCTCCTCCCGACCCGCGCCCGCTGCGTCGAAGGGGACCGCCAGGCCGCGGGCCACCACCCGGCCCCCGTCCGTCGCCACCACGCAGTAGCGCGGGAACTCCCGCGGCACCTGGTCGAGCAGCACCCCGGCAACCGGGTCCTTGGTCATGAACTCCTGCCAGCCGTCCGGGAACTCCCAGACCCGGTCGCTCAGTTGCGGACGCTCGTCGAGCGTGCTGATCTCCACGGGATCGGTCTCTGCCACGCGGGGCAGACTACTTCAGCAGTCGCGACATGCGGCGGTCCGCCAGGATCCGGCCGCCGGTCTGGCAGGTCGGGCAGTACTGCAGCGAGCTGTCGTGGAAGGAGACCTCCCGGACGGTGTCGCCGCACACCGGGCACGGCGCTCCGGCGCGGCCGTGGACGCGCAGGCCCGACTTCTTCTCCGCCTTCAGCCCCTCCGCCGCGACGTCCCGGGACCGGTCGACGGCCTCCTGCAGCGTCGTGCGCAGCGCCTCGTACAGCGCTGAGACGTCCGTCGCCGACAGGTCGGCCGCCAGCTTGTACGGGGACATCCGGGCCGCGTGCAGGATCTCGTCCGAGTAGGCGTTGCCGACGCCCGCCAGCACGCTCTGGTCGCGCAACACGCCTTTGATGCGGCGGCGTTCGCCGTGCAGCAGGGCAGCGAAGGCGTCCTCGGTCATCGACGCGTCCAGCGGGTCGGGGCCCAGCCGGGCGATGCCCGGCACCTCGGCCGGGTCGTGCACCAGGTACACCGCCAGCCGCTTGTGCGTGCCGGCCTCCGTCACGTCCAGGCCCGTGCCCGCCGGTTCGCCGAGCGTGAGCCGCAGGGCCAGCGGGCCCTTGCCCGGCCTCGGCGGCGTCGCCGGCAGGCCCTCGCGCCAGCGGACCCAGCCGGCCCTGGCCAGGTGCAGCACCAGATGCAGGTCACCGGCGCGCAGCACGAGGAACTTGCCGTGCCGGGAGACGCCCGCCACCGTCCGTCCCTCGAGGGCGGAAGGCGGCGGGGCGTACGTCTTCAGGACGCTGACCGCCACGGGATGCACGCGCGCGATCGGACGGCCGGCCAGCCGGTCGTCCAGGAAACCGCGCAGCGCCTCGACCTCCGGCAGTTCGGGCATGCGTCCTCCCGGTGTGCGGAGCTCAGGCGAGCTTCGCGGTGAGGGTGATCTCGGTGCCCTTGAGCGCCTGGCTCACCGGGCAGCCGGCCTTCGCGTCCTCGGCCGCCGAGACGAAGCCGCTCTCGTCGAGGCCGGGCACCTCGCCCTGGACGGTCAGGTGGATGCCCGTGATACCGGTGCCCGGCACGAACGTCACCTCGGCCTGCGTGTTCAGCCGGGTCGGCGGGGTGCCGGCGCCGGCCAGACCGTTCGACAGCGCCATCGAGAAGCAACTGGAGTGCGCGGCGGCGATCAGCTCCTCCGGGCTGGTCTTGCCGTTCGCCTCCTCCGCGCGGGAGGCCCAGGACACCGGCTGGTCGCCCATGCCGGAGCTGTCGAAGCTGACGGTGCCGTCGCCCTGCTTCAGGTCGCCGTTCCAGACGGTGTGCGCGGTGCGCTTGGTGGCCACTGTGCTTCCTCCTACTGCGGATCCGGTTGCGGGAAGATCCTGTGCCTTCCAGCCTACGTTCGTCTCCGCGGCACGCCGGGGATTGCCCGCCGTGCTGAATGGGCGGGCGGCGGGACCGGGGCCGCCGGGTGCGGGTACGCTCGCGATCACCCTCGGTCGGGTCCGGGGCAGAGCACGAAGGGGAGGAGCCGGGATGGCGGCGGTCGGCGACACGGACGAGGCGCGCACGGAGATATCCGAGGACGAGGAGCACGACGCCCCGGAACAGGCCGCCGGGGACGCACCGGAGGAACGCACCGGCATGACGCCGCGTCAGGCGCGCCGGGTACGCGCGGTCGTCTCCGCCGTCGTGATGGTCGCCGTCGCCGTCGCCCTCGTGGTGCGGCTGGAGTACGGGCCGTCCCTGGTGATGGTCGGGCTCTACGGCGTCGCCCTGATCCTGTGCGGCATCGCCATCGTGCTCAGCCGGCGCGGCCGCACCCGGGTGGCCACCGCCGTCCTGGCCGGCGGCTTCGCCGTCGTCGCCGCGGCCGAGTGGCTCACCCCGAGCGCCGTTTGACCGGCCCGGTGCGCGGTACCGACGCGGGCATGGACCGGATCGCCCAGGACGCCTACCTGCGCCGCATCGTCGCCGAGCGACCCGCGGCACCCGACGCGGACAGCCTGCGGGACCTGCAAAGACGGCACCTGGTGGCGGTCCCCTTCGAGAACCTCTCGATCCACCTCGGTGAGGAGATCTCGCTGCAGCCCGACGACGTGGTCGACAAGATCGTCCGACGCCGGCGCGGCGGTTTCTGCTACGAGCTCAACGGCGGCTTCGCCGCGCTGCTCACCGGCCTCGGCTACGACGTGCAGCTGCTGGCCGGGCGGGTCTTCACCGGGCAGCGGTGGGGCATCCCGTTCGACCACATGGCCCTGACGGTGCGGGACGAGAGCGGGCGGCGGTGGCTCGTCGACGTCGGGTTCGGGCAGAACAGCCACCACCCGCTCCGGCTCGACCACGAACGCGACCAGCCGGACCCCGCAGGCGTCTTCCGCATCGAGCGGACCGATGACGGCGACCTGGAGGTGCTGCGGGACGGCACGCCCCAGTACCGGCTGGAGACCCGCCCGCGGGCGCCGGAGGACTTCGCCGCCGGCTGCTGGTGGCACCGCACCTCGCCCGAGTCGCACTTCACCGGCTCCCTGGTCTGCTCACGTCTGACCGAGGACGGCGGCCGCGTCACTCTCGGCGGCCGCGACCTGGTCTTCACCTCGCCCGACGGCGAGCGCAGCCTGTCCCGGCTCGCCGCGGACGAGGTGCTGCCCGCCTACAGCGAGCACTTCGGCATCGAACTGGACCGGGAACCGCCACCGCCGAGCCGCGGACGCCGCTGACGCGTGCGGCGTCCGCAGCGCCCGCGTCAGCGGTCGACGACCGCGAAGCCACCCGGCGGCACCGCCACCCGCACCCGGCGCGCGGTGGACCGCGTCCGGGAGACCAGCCGCCCCTGCCCGTCGTAGGCGGCCACGTGTGCGGCGCCCCTGCCCGGCACCGTCACGGCGACCGTACGGGCGTCGTCGGCGAAGCTGCGCAGCAGGGCACGGCCGGCCTCGGCGCCGTCGGTGAGCACCAGGTGTTCCACCTCCGGCTGCACGACCACCGCGTCGACCCGGGCCCGCGCACCGCCCTCGGCGGCCACCCGCACCTCGTCCGTGCCCGCGGGCAGCAAGCCGGGCAGCGTCACCATCTCCAGCACACCCGGCACCGGGGAGATCCCCTGCTGCCCGGCGCCGCCGTGGCCGACCACGCCGAGCGTCCGGCCGCCCGCGCTCCAGCGGGTGCGCGCCGGGGAGTCCCCTTCGCCGCGGAAGACCACCGGAAGCACCAGCCGGTCCTGCTTGTCCGCACCGACGTGCACCCGCAGGCTCCCGCCCGCGCCGAGTGACACGCCGCCGCTCCCGCTCCACTGGCTCTCGCCCGTCCAGGCGGGCGACGGCGTCACGACCCGCGCGTCGCCGGCCGGCTCGGCGTCCTCCGCCTCCACGACCTGCCAGGTCTGCCGGCCGGCGACGGCGGCGACCCGTGCCGCGCGCCGCACCCGAGCATCCGCGTCGAGCGCCTGCATGGTCAGCAGGCCGTGGATCGTCGACTCGGCGCCGGAGTTGCGGTTCACCGTGCCGTCCCCGGCGATGCCGTCGAAGGTGCGTCCGGTCGCCGGATCGTAGACGGGCACGCCGGCGCGGTTGGCTCCGAAGAACCACGCCGCGGCCGTCGCGGCGACCTCGCGCAGCCCCGTCCGGCCGGCGGCGTCGGCCACCGCCAGCAGGCCGCGCACCCGCGAGTCCGCGCCGTAGGCGATCTGCGAACGGTCCACCGGGGTGGGCAGCCACCCGTTGTCGGGGCCGCCGGCGATCAGCAGGTGCGGGGTGAAGGAGGCCGTGTCCGCCAGTGCGGGGCGCAGCAGCGAGTCCTCGCCGAGCGCCGCGGCGGCGCGGGCCAGCGCCGCCGGCGCCTGGCCGCCCCAGCCGTGCCACATGGTGCGGGAGTGCGTCCAGGGCAGGACCGCGCCGAACGGCCAGGTGCGGGCGTCGCCCGCCGACTGCCCGGCGATGCCGCGCGCGAACCGGTGCAGCGCGCGGCGCGCCTTGTCGCCGCCGCCCGCCTCGACGTACGCGGCCAGGCCGAGCACCGCCTCCGCGGTGGCGTCCGCGCCGTCCGCGATGAGCCAGGCCGGCGTCCGGTGGCCGTCCACGACGTCGTGCTCGCCGTAGTGCGGCTGCAGCAACTGCCGGTCCAGGGCGTCGAGCGCCAGGTCCAGCCGGCCGCGCAGGAAGCGCGCGAAGTCCGGGTCGCGCCCGCGCAGCGCGGCGTAGCCCTCGCCCAGGGCCCACACCGTGCGGGCGAGCCAGTAGGAGGGCGCGGAGTCCGACGGGTCCGGCTCCTCGGGCGGGTCCGCACTGCGGTTCAGGGTGCCGTCGGGCTGCATCCACAGCACCACGTTGCCGGCGTCGGGGCCGTCGGTGGTCTGCAGGTAGGTCAGGCCGCGCAGCAGCGCGCGGGCGGCGTGCAGGCTGTGCCGTTCGCCGTCCGCCCGGTACTGCCGCACGTAGACCACGGCGGCGCGGGCCATGTCGTCGGCGTTGAACGCGCCCTGCGACCAGGTGCCGGTCGCGGCGTCGTAGCTTCCGCCGCCGACACGGCGGTAGGAGCCGTCGGGGTGGTCGGGGTCGGGCTCGGCGTAGGTCCACACCACGCCGACCGGCTGTCCGGCCGGCCCGTACGTGGAGTGACCGCTGCAGGCGGGCGGCGTGACCTCGTCGCGCAGGAAGTCCAGGTGGGCCAGGTTGGTCAACCGGCCGTGCGGGCGGCGCGCGGCCGGCCCGGCGTGTGCCGCCGACGACGCGGCGGCCGCGCGGCCGGTTGCGGCCCCCGCCACCGGCGCCACCAGCAGCGACGTGACCACGGTGCGCCGTCGCACGGCTCTTGAGCGACCTGTCGGCATGC
>DASSBO010000231.1:0-2446 GCA_035698655.1 Streptomyces sp. | reverse complement strand
CCTGACCAAGCCGTTCTCGTACGTGGTGCTGCTGGCCAGGATCCGTGCGCTGCTGCGCCGCCGGCACGCCTCGGCGGCGCCCGTGCACCGCATCGGCGCGCTGACCGTCGAGCCCGGGCCGCGCCGCGTCACCCTCGGCGAGACGGACATCCCGGTGACGGCGAAGGAGTTCGCCGTCCTCGAACAGTTCGCCGTCCGCCCCGGCGAGGTCGTCTCCAAGAGCGACATCCTCGGCCACGTCTGGGACTTCGCCTACGAAGGCGACGTCAACATCGTCGAGGTGTACGTCAGCGCGCTGCGGCGCAAGCTGGGCGCCGGGTGGATCCGCACGGTCCGCGGCGCCGGCTACCGGCTGGTGGACGGGGGCGCGTGAGCATGCGCATCGGGTCGGTACGCGCCCGCGCCGCGCTGGGCGCCACCGTGGTCGTCGCGCTGGTCCTGGTGGGCGCCGGGCTGGCGGTGCTGGCCGTCCTGGGCAACGGGCTGGCCGACGACGCCCGGCTGCGCGCCGAGGCCGGCGCGCGGGAGGCCGCCGCGCGCGTCGCGGACGTGCCGGCCGCCGCCCTGGGTGCGGACGGCGTCCTGGACGACGACCGCCCGGTGCAGGCCGTCGGGGCGGACGGCCGGGTCCTGGGCGCGTCCGAGGAACTGCGCGGCAGGCCGCCCATCGCGGACTTCGACCGCGTCGAGGACCACGGCGGGAGCCGTGGGGACGATGACGACGACCCGGACGACGATGACGGCGGCGCCCGGCCGCGCATCGACCGCAGCAGCGAGCACGGCACGGTCACCCTCCCCGTCGACGACGACGGGGACGTCGCCGCGCCGGGAGACGCCGCCGGCCAGCGCGAGTTCAGCGTCGTCGCCGTGCAGACCCGCACCGCCGACGGCACCCCTGTCACCGTCTACGCCGCCGCGTCGCTCGCCGACCGGGAGGAGGCCGTCTCCTCGGCGCGGACCGCGATGCTGGCCGGACTGCCGCCGGTGCTGGCCGTCGTGGCGGCCGTGACCTGGCTGGTGACCCGCGGCGCGCTGCGGCCGGTGGAGGGCATCCGGCGCGGCATGGAGCAGATCACCGCCAGCACCGACCTCTCCCGGCGGGTGCCCGAGCCCGCCGCCCGCGACGATATCGCCCGCCTGGCGCGCACCACCAACGAGACGCTCGCCGCCCTGCAGAGCGCGGTGGAGCGGCAGCGCCGCTTCGTCGCCGACGCCTCCCACGAACTGCGCAGCCCCATCGCCTCGCTGCGCACCCAGTTGGAGGTCGGCGCGGCCCATCCGGAGCTGCTCGACCTGGACGGCGCCGTCCAGGACACCGTGCGGCTGCAGACCCTGGCCGCCGACCTGCTGCTGCTCGCCCGGCTGGACGCCGGCGAGCGGCCTGCGGACGCCGTCGTCGACCTGACGGACCTGGTGCGCGCCGAGACGGCGGCACGGGCCTCCGGACGCGCGCCGGTGCACACAGGCGAACTGGCCCCCGCGCGGGTGCGCGGCTCACGCGGCCACCTGGCCCGCGTGCTGGGCAACCTCCTGGACAACGCCCGGCGGCACGCGGCCGCAACGGTCCGGGTCTCGCTGCACGCGGGCGAAGGGGAGGCCGTCGTGGAGGTGGCCGACGACGGCGCCGGGGTCCCCGAGGGGGACCGCGAGCGGATCTTCGAGCGGTTCGTCCGCCTCGACGACGCCCGCAGCCGCGACGAGGGCGGCGCGGGGCTCGGCCTGGCCATCGCCCGGGACCTCGCCCACCGGCACGGCGGGACCCTCACCGTCGGCACGGCCCCCGAGGGCGGCGCGCTGTTCGTGCTGCGCCTTCCGACGACCGACGAACCGGGCGGGTGACGGTTACAGCCGGCCGCGCTGCTCGCGCAGGTGCTCGGCGACCGGGGCCAGCGACGTGTGCAGCGCCGACAGCTCCTCCGGCCGCATCAGACCGATGAAGTGCCGCCGCACGGAGTCCACGTGGTGCGGCGCGACCTTCCGCATGGTCTCCCAGCCGTCCCCGGTGAGCACGGCGAACAGCCCCCGCTTGTCCGACTCGCAGCTCTCGCGGCGCACCAGGCCCGCGTTCTCCATGCGGGTGATCTGGTGCGACAGCCGGCTCTTGGACTGCAGGGTGCGGGCCGCGAGTTCGCTCATCCGCATCCGGTGCTCCTCCGACTCCGAGAGGTTCACCAGGATCTCGTAGTCGTTCATCGTGAGCCCGAACGGCTGCAGGTCCCGCTCCAGCTGGTACATCAACAGCCTGTTGACATCGAGGTGGGTGCGCCACGCACTCTGCTCCTCGTCCGAGAGCCAGCTGGTGCCGTTGTCGGTGTCCATGGTCGAAGACCCTACCTACTCGTCCGTACACGCGTGCTCACGGTCCGAAGTCCTGTTCGGAATGCGCACGGTCACACGCAACGAACCTACCCCCGGACGCGGCGTTCGTGCCGGTGGCTGCCACAAT
>DASSBO010000230.1:0-5884 GCA_035698655.1 Streptomyces sp. | reverse complement strand
GCCACCGCGATCGCCCGGCGGCCCCGCATCAGGGCGGCCAGCGCGTCGGAGCGGTGCACGACGGGGATGCCGCGCTCGCCGGCGACGACCAGCTCGGGGTTGTCCGGCCGGATGGCGCTGGAGACGACGACGCATCCGGCGTCGGGCGCCAGGTGGGCGGCGTCGTGTCCGACGTGCACCGTGACGCCGAGGCCGCGCAGCGCCTCCACGACGGCCGACTCGCGGGCGTCGCTGCCGGCGACCGCGACGCCGCGCTGGGCGAGGATCTTCGCGATGCCGGACATGCCGGCGCCGCCGATGCCGATGAAGTGCGGTCGTTCCATGACGGGCGGCGCTGCTGCCATCGCGGGGTCTCCCCAGGTCGTACGGGTGCGCTTGCGCGCCGTGGCGCGCGGGGGCACCAGCCTATGCCGTACGGGCCGCCCGGCACGCCGTGCGGGCCGCCCGTACGGCGGCTACTCGGTGTGCGCGAAGAGCTTCAGCACCGGGACGCCGACCTTGTGCCGCGCCCGGGAGGCCCAGTCCCGGTGGAAGAACTCCTCGACCAGGTGCGGGGCGGTCAGCACGATCACCTCGTCCGCGTGGGTCCGCTGCACCGTGGAGGTGAGCACGTCGAGCGGGTGCCGCTCGATCAGCTCGCCGACCGCCTCGGCGCCGGTCTCCCGCAGCGACTTCAGCGAGTGTTCGAGCGTGAGCCGTGCGGGCGGGAGCGCCTCGCCGCCCTCGGGTTCCTCCGCCTCGTGCACGGCGTCCTCCAGCTCGCCCAGCGCGACGTCGTCCAGGGCGCGCAGCAGCCGGTCCTGGTCGCCGCGGGGCTGCATGAGCACGATGAAGGAGACCTGCTCGTCGCTGTGCAGGGTGGTGACGAGTTCCACGTCCGTCGGATCCAGCGCCTTCTCGATCATCAGAACAGTCGTGAACACGACAGCCAACCCCTTCCCACGCGGTCCTCGAGCAACTCCAGTCTGCCCCGGACGAAGTAACCGGAACGTATCATTTCGCAGATTGTC
Source organism: Streptomyces sp. (assembly GCA_035698655.1). Classification (GTDB taxonomy): domain Bacteria; phylum Actinomycetota; class Actinomycetes; order Streptomycetales; family Streptomycetaceae; genus Streptomyces. Next base: position 4,874 of record DASSBO010000230.1, on the reverse strand, counting down.
GGACCTGGCGGTAGCGGGTGAAGAGGAAGCCCGCGTCCTCCAGGACGGAGTCCAGCGCGAAGTCCTCGGGCACCTGAAGCGGCGGACCGTCCATGACGCGGGCCGCGTCGCCGAGCGCGACCCGGGGGGCCAGCGTCAGGCACAGCTCGTCCAGCGCACCCGCGCCGGCCAGCTGGCCGATCAACCGCGGGCCGCCCTCGGTGAGCTGCCGGCGCAGCCCCCGCTCGGCGAGCGCCCCCGGCACCCGCGCCGGGTCCACCCGGACGCCCTCGCCCGCCGGGACCACCTCGACGCCGGCCTTCCGGGCGGCCGCCACCCGCTCCGGCGGTGCGTCGCCGCCGGTCAGCAGCAGCGTGGGCACCCACGGCTCGGTGAACAGCGGCAGCGTGAAGTCCAGGTCCAGGCTGGCGCTGACGACGGCGATGGCCGGCGCCGGGCCCTGCCCGGCCGCGGCGCGCCGCTCGGCGAAGGCGGGCCGCTTGCGCGCGGGCCGGTAGCCCTCGCGTCGCGCCGTCTCGGCACCGACGACGACCACGTCGGCCAGCCCCCGCAGCACCCCGAAGATCCGCATGTCGGCGTCCGAGGACAGCGGCTGGGAACGCCCGCCGTGGTGGGCGGCGCCGTCCAGCGAGCTGACCATGTTGCCGCGCAGCCACGGGCCGTCGCCGCCGGGGTAGGCGTAGGCCTCGGACAGCGCGTCGAGGCTCCACTCGCCCTCGTCGGCCGGCTGCGGGTCGGTGGCGGACGTCGGGACGGCGGAACGGAACAGTCGTCGCATGATCCGCAGTGTGGCACGCCCCACGGCACCGGCACCTGCGCCCTCCCAGCTCGTAGCATGGGAGGCGTGTCCACCACCAGCCCCGGGACGAGCCCCGCCATGCCCGCAGCCGAAACCGCCACTCCCCTGTCGCTGTGCGCCCGTGAGCTGCACGTGCCCGCCGAACGGCTGGTGGCCGAGATGGTGCCGCCGCCGCGCTTCGACGGCGTCCGCTTCGAGACGTACGTGCCGGACCCGCAGCAGCCGAGCCAACACGAGGCGGTGGAGGTGCTGCGCGGCTTCGCGGAGGGGCTGGGCCGGGAGGCGGCCGCCTCCTCCGGCGGCTGGAAGCGGTTCTTCCGCCGCTCCGCCTCCGCGGCCGGTGACGCGCAGCAGCCGCGCGGGGTGTACCTGGACGGCGGCTACGGCGTCGGCAAGACCCACCTGCTGGCCTCCCTGTGGCACGCCACACCGGCCCCCGCGGAGCACAAGGCGTTCGGCACGTTCGTGGAGCTGACGAACCTGGTCGGCGCGCTGGGCTTCCAGCAGACGGTGCGGACGCTGAGCGACCACCGCCTGCTGTGCATCGACGAGTTCGAGCTCGACGACCCCGGCGACACGGTGCTGGTCTCCACGCTGCTGGGCCGCCTCGTCGAGGCGGGCGTGGCGCTGGCCGCCACGTCCAACACGCTGCCCGGCAAGCTCGGCGAGGGCCGGTTCGCCGCGGCCGACTTCCTGCGCGAGATCCAGGGGCTCTCGGCGCACTTCCGCCCGCTGCGGATCGACGGCGAGGACTACCGCCACCGCGGTCTGCCGGAGGCGCCGGTCCCCAGCGCCGGCGAGGACGTCGAGCGCGCCGCCCACGCCACGCCGGGCGCGGCGCTGGACGCCTTCCCCGACCTGCTCGCGCACCTCTCCCGCGTCCACCCCAGCCGGTACGGCGCCCTGTGCGAAGGCGTCGCCGCCGTCTGCCTGACCGACGTCGGCCCCGTCCCCGACCAGTCCACGGCCCTGCGCCTGGTGGTCCTGGCCGACCGCCTCTACGACCGCGAGGTCCCCGTGCTGGCGTCGGGCGTACCGTTCGACCGTCTCTTCAGCGAGGAGATGCTGGCCGGCGGCTACCGCAAGAAGTACTTCCGCGCCATCTCCCGCCTCACTTCCCTCGCCCGCGACGGCCAGGCCCTGGCCGACGCCTCCGCGTCGTGACCGCCCTGCTCACCGCGATCACCGAGGACGGCCCGGACCACCCCACCCTGACCGTCGACGACGCCGGCACGGTCAGCCGCTACGGCTTCCGCCACACCCCCGCCGCCGGCCTGCCGCTCGTCTCCTGGGACCGCCCGCTCGAGACCGAACTGCGACACCGCTTCGCCCTCCTGCGCGCGCTCAACGCGGCGGCCGGCGCGATCAGTCGCGGCGACGACGCCCGGCTTCCGGCCGTCCTGGACGACGATCGGGTGACTGGGTCGATCCCCCGGCTGGAAAAGTCCCACACGCGCGGCGACTCGGCCCCTTCCTGAGCCGGCACCAGGGTCACCGGGAGACAGGGTGGCTGTGCGGACCTGATGCATCCACATCAGCCCACGGTCCCCCACTCGGCTGGGAAGTCCCGCGGCCAGGGCTGCGAGAAGTCAAACAGCGGCTGACCGTCGTATGGATACTCCGCTTCACGCCAACTGGGGTTGCCGGAGACAACGAAATTGTCCCCATCATCGTCCAGCAGCCATGTCCAGCGCGCGTCGTCCTGCGCTATGCCGAATTTTGCGTGCATCCTCCGAGGAGTCGCCTCAGGACGCTGGGTCGAGTACCTCTCCGGCCGAGTTCCAGGCGCGCAGTACGCCGGGGCCCTCCTGCGTCAGCACCAGAGTCCCGGGCCGGTGTTCGACGGAGCCGTCCGGTTCCCGGTCCGAAGGCGCAAACAGGACATCCAGATAGTCGCCCGCTTCCAACAGGTACTGGCCTCCCCACGGCTCGAAGACGACGGTGAGCGATCGCTCGTCGTCCGCATGGAACCTGATCTTCATGAGTGTCCTCGTGATGGCGGCGGGCATGGGTGACGTCACGGCAGCAGCGGCTCCACCTCACGCCACTCCTCCCACTCGACCCGGCGGGCGTCCGAGCGGAGGAGGCCGGCGATCGGCCGGACGCAGTTCAGCAACTGCCTGATCTTGCGGAGTTCGAGGATCTCCGCGCGAGGGAGGTCGCGCCACACCGGTCCGCGCCGTCGCGCCTCGCCAGGGGGCATGGGCATCGCGTCCAGCACCCGGGCGAGTACCCGGTGCGGGTCGAGGAGGGCGAGCCCGGGCCTCGGGCCGAGTTCGCACAGCAGCCGGACGGACAACCGCAGATCCCGCAGCAGCCACTCGTTGTGCTGGTTGCCCGTGGACCCTTCCGCCGCGTCGACCAACCGCTGCCACGCGTCGGCCACCCGACGCCATTCCGCCGGCGACAGGCTGCCGGCTGCCCGCTCGAACTGCCGGGTGAAGGTGTACGCAGCGGCCTGCCACTGGCTCGCCGCACCCTCCGGCGTCGCCGGATCCAGGCCCGACCAGCGCTCCACGTGCTCGGCCAGGTTCAGCCGGTCCAGCCCCTCGAAGAGTTCCACCATCCTGCCCCCGCCGCCAGGTGATCACGGTCGGGAGCAGGATAGCGATCCGCCGCCGGAGGCACCCGGCGGATCGAACGGTGCGTGCCTGGTGTTCGTCCGCAGGCTCCCGTGGTAGACACACGTGGTCAGTTCGTCCTGTCCGCCAACAGGGAGAGTGACCGATGTCCACAACACGACGTGAAGTGCTGGCCAGAACGGGTGCCTTGGGTGCAGGGATCACCTTCGCCGGCAGTGTTCCGGAACTGTTCGCCGGGACGGCGTACGCGCACGGCGGGGGTGAGGCGGGCTACGGGCCGCTCGTTCCCGATCCCGACGGCCTGCTCGATCTGCCCAAGGGCTTCCACTACACGGTGCTCTCCCGGGAGGGGGAGCAACTGCGGTCCGGTGAGGGCCCGGTGCCCAGCAACTGCGACGGCATGGCCGCCTTCCCCGGCGGGGGCGGCCACGGGCACGGCCGTCGCGGGCACGGCCACGGGAACGAGAGCACGTGGCTGATCCGCAACCACGAGAACCGCCGCGACTCGCGGGTCGCCGTCACCACCGTGCCGGGCCTGACCTACGACCCGACCGGCGAGGGCGGCTGCACGCTGCTGGAGGTCGGCCACCGGGGCGAGGTGCGCACCGAGCGGGTCGGCATCGCGGGAACCTCGACGAACTGCGCAGGCGGGCACACTCCGTGGAACACCTGGCTGACCTGCGAGGAGACCGAACTCCGCACCGGTGAGGACGGCTACACCAAGGATCACGGCTTCGTCTTCGAGGTCAGCTTCGACCCGGAGCACCGCACCAACCCCGAGCCGCTGAAGGAGATGGGCCGCTTCCAGCACGAGGCGGTGGCCATCGACCCGCGCAACGGCGTCTGCTACGAGACCGAGGACGCCTTCGACCGTCCCTTCGGCCTCTTCTACCGCTTCCTTCCGTGGCGGCCGCACGGCGGGTTCGACTCGCTGCGGGCCGGCGGCCGGCTGGAGGCCATGCGGGTGCCGGGCGTGCCGGACCTGTCGGTGGTGCAGGAGCCGGGGACGACCTTCGAGCACATCGAGTGGGTGGAGGTCCCCGACCCGCTGGCCAAACAGACGCCGATCCGCTTCCAGGACTTCGGCCCGCAGGGCATCACGCACGGCCAGAAGCTGGAGGGCTGCTACTGGGGCGGGCGGTGCGTCTACTTCGTCTCCAGCTTCGCGAAGTCGGCGGACGGTTCGGCCGCCGACCACCAGGGCCAGGTGTGGCGGTACGACCCGGACGCGCGGCGGCTGACACTCGTGGTCGCCTTCGGCCCGGACAAGGACGTCGACCTGCCGGGCGAGTCGCCGGACAACATCTGCCTGGCGCCGAGCGGCGGCCTGATGGTCTGTGAGGACGGCTCGGGTGCCCAGCACGTGTTCGGCGTGACGCGGAGCGGCAACGTCTACCCGATGGCCCGCAACCGGCAGAACATCGGGACGGACGCGGAGCCGGCCTGGGGCGAGTTCGCCGGCGTGACCTTCTCGCCGGACTACCGCACGATGT
>DASSBO010000229.1:0-7074 GCA_035698655.1 Streptomyces sp. | reverse complement strand
CGTCGCGCCCGGCGGCTCGCGGCGGCGCGCGCCCGGGCCGAGGCGCAGGCCGCGGGGCAGTCGCCCTCCGGTTCACCGTTCGCGCTGCCGCCCGCCCCGGCCGACCAGCCCGGCACGGGCACACCGGCCGAGGCGATGCAGGAGGCACCGCCTGCGCAGCAGGAGGCACCGCAGCAGCAGCCCGACGACGCGCAGCCGGAGCCGGTGGCGGCCGAACTGTCCCGGGTCGCGGCCAGCCCGATCCTCGGCGGCGGTCCGCTGCCCGAGCGCGCACCGCAGCAGCACCGTCCCGCGCTGCCCTCCGCCGCCGGCCACGAGACGTACAACGGCGAGGAGCACAGCTCAGGCGGCATCAGCGTCCGCACCCTGGGGCAGGGCGTCCGGTTCACGCCACCTGGCGAGGACCGGCAGCAGGCCGCGCAGCCCGGTCACGGCCGGCGGCGCCGGCTGGCCGCCCCGCCGGGGGCCGCCGGGCAGCAGAACGGCACGGCCGCCGGCCCGGCGTCACAGGCCGCGGCGCCGTCCGCGGACCGGCTGCCCGCACGGGCGCGTGAGTTCGCGATCGGCGCACCCGAGGCGGGCGCGGCCGAGGGCCCCGAGCCGCTGGACGGGCCGAACGGCGCCGTGGAGGTGACGGACGACCCGCAGACGACGATGATGCTGCGCGCCGTCGACGACGAGATGCCGCCCGAGCCGCTGGACAACCCGCGCCGGCTGCTGGTGTGGCCCGAGCCGGACGTGTCCACGCAGCAGGCGCTCTCGGCGCGCGGCTACCGGCCCGTCCTCGTGCACTCGCGGGAGGAGGTCGACGCGCAGATCGCCGCCTACCCGGCCGCGCTGTTCGTCGACCCGCTGACCGGTCCGATCACCCGGACCGCGCTGCAGTCGCTGCGCCAGGCGGCGGTGGCCGCCGAGGTGCCGGTGCTGGTCACGGCCGGGCGGGGGCCGGCGGCGCGGGAGGCGGCCTACGGCGCCGACCCGGCGGTCCTGCTCAAGGCGCTGGCCCCGCGGGACAGTGCCGAACAGCCGCCGCGGGTGCTGCTGGTCGAGGAGCGGCAGCAGGTCGCCGCAGCGCTCGTCGCGACGCTGGAGCGGCGCGGCATGCAGGTCGTGCACGCCCCGTCGGACGCGGAGGCCGTGCCGACGGCCGCGCAGGTGCAGCCGAACCTCGTCGTCATGGACCTGATGCAGGTACGCCGGCGGCGTGCCGGGATCATCGACTGGCTGCGCGTCAACGGGCTGCTCAACCGCACCCCGTTCGTCGTCTACACCTCGGCCGACATGGATGCGGGCGCGCTGCAGCAGCTGCAGTCGGAACAGTCGGTGCTGTTCCTGGCCGAGCGGTCCACGAGCGCCGAGGTGCAGACCCGGATCGTCGACCTGCTGGCGAAGATCGGCGCCAGCTAGGCCGCAACAGGCGAACGGCCGGGGCGGGCGGTGTGTCCGCCCCGGCGTCGGGTCAGAGCGCGGTCACCTTCAGCTCGCCCGCCGCGTAGCGGGCGCGCAGCACCTTCTTGTCGAACTTGCCGACGCTCGTCTTGGGCACGGCCGGGATGACCGCCCAGCGCTCGGGTACCTGCCAGCGCGCCACCCGTTCGGCGAGGAAGGCCCGCAGCTCCTGGTAGCCGACGTCACCCGCGTCCTCCTTCAGCACGACGGTGGCCAGCGGCCGCTCCCCCCACTTGTCGTCGGGCACCGCCACGACGGCGGCCTCGGCCACGGCCTCGTGCGCCATCAGGTGGTTCTCCAGCTCGACGGAGGAGATCCACTCGCCGCCGGACTTGATGACGTCCTTGGCGCGGTCCGTCAGCGTCAGGTAGCCGTCCGGGGTGATGACGCCGACGTCGCCCGTGCGCAGCCAGCCGTCGGGGCTGAACTTGTCCTCCGGCCGGATCGGGTCCTTGCCCGCGCCGCCGTAGTACGCGCCGGCGATCCACGGGCCACGCACCTCCAGCTCGCCGGCGGACTCGCCGTCCCACGGCATCTCGGTGCCGTCCGGGCCGATCAGCCGGGCCTCGACAGAGGCGGGGAAACGGCCCTGGGTGACGCGGTAGGGCCACTCCTCCTCGGGGGTCAGCCCGCCCGGCGGGTGGGCGACGGTGCCCAGCGGGGACGTCTCCGTCATGCCCCAGGCGTGGCAGACGCGCACGCCGTGCTGCTCCTCGAACGCCTTCATCATCGCGGGCGGGCAGGCGGAGCCGCCGATGGTGACGGTCTGCAGGGACGAGATGTCGCGCGGGTGCTCGGCGAGCTCGGCGAGCAGGCCCTGCCAGATGGTCGGAACGGCCGCGGCGTGGGTGGGGCGCACGGCCTGGATCATGTCGGCGATCGGGCCGGGCTGCAGGAACCGGTCCGGCATCAGGATGTTGACGCCCGTCATGAAGACGGCGTGCGGCAGGCCCCAGGCGTTGACGTGGAACATCGGCACGACGGGCAGGGTGGTGTCGGCGTCGGTCAGGCCCATCGACTCGGCGGAGTTCACCTGCATGCAGTGCAGGTAGACCGACCGGTGGGAGAAGACGACGCCCTTCGGGTCGCCGGTGGTGCCCGAGGTGTAGCACATGGCCGCGGCCTCGCGTTCGTCGAGCTCGGGCCAGTCGAAGGTGTCGGGGCGGCCGTCGATGAGGGCCTCGTACTCGTGCACGGCCGGGCGGCAGCCCTCCAGCAGCGAGGTGTCGCCGGGGCCGACCACGACGACGTGCTCGATGGTCTCCGTCCGCTCCAGCAGCGGGGCGAGCAGCGGCAGCAGCGTGCCGTTGACGAGGACGACGCGGTCGGCGGCGTGCGCGACGATCCACACGAGCTGCTCGGCGGGCAGCCGCAGGTTGAGCGTGTGCAGGACGGATCCCATGGAGGGGATCGCGAAGTACGCCTCGGTGTGCTCGGCGTTGTTCCACATCAGGGTTGCCACCGGCTCGCCGGGCCGCACGCCCAGCTCGTCACGCAACGCGTGCGCGAGGCGGGCGCTGCGCCGGCCGATGTCGGCGAAGCTGCGGCGGTGCGGTTCGCCCTCGCCCGTCCAGGTCACCACCTCGGACCTGCCGTGGACGGTCATGCCGTGGCGCAGAATGCGCGACACGGTCAGCGGTACGTCCTGCATCGTGCTCAGCACCGGGTGCCTCCCCGAGATTACGGGCGGGTAATGGTGCTGCGATTCTGCGACCATACCGGGCGGTATGTCGATACCCCGCGCCCATCGTGTTCGGACGCGTACCCGCCGTCCTCAGGCAGCGGCCGCGGACACCCCCCGTGTGTCCGCGGCCAGCTGCGTGTCCTCGCGCAGTTTCGCCAGCGCGCGGGAGACGGCGCTCTTGACCGTGCCGACCGAGACGCCCATGACGGCCGCGGTCTGCGCCTCGCTCAGGTCCTCGTAGTAGCGCAGCACGACCATCGCCCGCTGGCGCGGCGGCAGCGCGCACACCGCGCGCCACATCGCGTCCCGCACCGCCTGCTGTTCGGCCGGGTCGGGGCCGGGCTGCGGGGCGGGCTCGGGCAGTTCGGAGACGGGGAAGGTGTCGAGGCGCCGCTTGCGCCACAGGGAGGTGCGGGTGTTGACCAGCGCGCGGCGGACGTAGCCGTCGAGCGCCCGGTGGTCCGCTATCCGGTCCCAGGCCAGGTAGGTCTTGGTGAGCGCGGTCTGCAGCAGGTCCTCGGCGTCGCACGGGTCGGCGGTCAGCGACCGGGCGGTGCGCAGCAGCACCGGGCCGCGTGCCCGCACGTAGCTGGTGAAGGTCGGCGCACCGGCCGGTGCGCCGTCCGCAGTGCCCGCGGTCCCCGCGGTCCCAGGCGTGGTCATGGCTCACACGCTATGAGCGGCACCGCCCCCGGCGGATCGGTCGCAGGTGCCGAAGCCGCGTCCGCCTCAGGGCGGAGGCCCGATCGCGCACACCTCCTGCGGGTGGACGCCCGGCCGGCGGCGGCTCAGGGTGCGCCCCTGACCCGCCGCCGGTCGCACGGCAACGGGCGGCCCTCAGCCGATCACGGCGACGGGCGCGTCGACGAGGTCCTTGTCGATCTGCAGCCGCCTGCCCCCGTAGGTCTCGCTGACGTCGCCGGCGTACTGGTGGATGCGCCGGTGCGGCTCCCAGGCGCCGGAGGCGAGCGACGGCTCGTCGTCCACCGAGGGGCCGGTGTGCCAGCGGGCGAACCACACGGCGCCCGGCAGGTCGCTCTCGCCGGCCTCCCGGCTGTTCTCCATGTGGGTGATGCCGGAGGCGGCGTTGCTGTAGAAGCCGGGGAGGTAGCCGAGGTCGCGCACCGCGTGGCTCCAGCCCTGGACGAAGTCGAGGGTGGTGCGGGCGCAGGCGGTGTTGCTGACGTCGTAGGGCTCCAGGTCGAGGTAGACCGCGCTGTGTTCGGCCATGCCGAGTTGCTCGGCCTGCGCGACGGCGTCGCGGCCTTCGGCGATGCCCCGGGCCCGGGCGTTCCCGTCCGGGTCGAGGGCGTAGCGCTGTTTGCGGGCGGAGTCCACGCACGGGGCCTGGGAGCCGACGTAGAGCGGCAGCAGCTTCCAGCCGATGTCGGTGACGTCCCGTACCCAGTCGGCCGTGAGGTTCGGCTGGTTCGGGCAGGCGCGGCCGCGGCCGCCGATGTAGACGCCGATGGCGCGGAAGGGGGACGACGACCAGGCGCTCATCGTGTCGTAGGACGGTGCGACGCAGGTGTCGAAGCCGTAGCCGTGGTAGATCTGCGCACCGTCGGCGCGCGGGTCGCCGCTGGTCTCGCCGGCCGGCGCCGGCTCGGAGCGGCGCAGCGAGGGCATGACGTCGGGCAACTCGACGGGGGAGGGCTGCACGGCCGGCACCGGCAGGCCGGGCAGCGGGTCGGCGGCCCGGGTCTGGGCGAGGGCGGGCACCGAGACCGTCAGCAGGGACACGAACGCCGTGAGCAGGACGACATAACGTCCCATCATGTGGTTTTTCTGCCGCATGATCAGAGTCAAAGAGGTCCGGAGTCCCAGGCGGGCCCCGACACGCCGCCGCCCGCACCGCTTCAGTCGTTCGCCACACGCCGGGAGCCCGCACCGGCTCGGCCGGTGCGGGCTCCCGTTCCCCTCTCCCCCTTCCCCTCAGCGCAGGGTCACGACATTCACCACAGCTGCGTGAAGTGCACCGTGACGTTCTCGTTCGACTGGTCGACCCAGGTCAGGCCGTGGCCGTTCACGCTGGCGTTGTTGGCCTGGTTGCTCGCCCCGCTTCCGACGGCGACCTGCTGGTTGACCGTCGAGTTGGAACCGTCGTCCGCGAAAGCCCCGTTGTCGGCCTGCGCCACCCCGCCCAGCAGAGCGACCGCGAGCGGAAGCGAGGCGGCCGCTGCGACGATGCGGGCGGTACGGATTCGTGCCATGTCTGTTGTCCTCCCAGAACCGTGAACCGGTCGTTGTGCGACGTCGCGGAATCAGACTTGCCCACCCGACCGGCGCACACCACCCCTGACCGCACGTTTCGCCCGCAAGCATGACGATTCGTCGATAAACCCGCTTCTGCCGAAATGCCGTGTGCGCCGTCGCGGGCCCGGGGAAGGATCACGCATGAGATACCTGGTGCGTGAACGCGTGTTCGGAATCGGTGACGACTTCTGGGTCGAGGACGAGCACGGCCGTCGTGCCTTCCTGGTCGACGGGAAGGCGCTGCGGCTGCGGCAGACCTTCGAGCTGAAGGACACCGAGGGGAAGGTCGTCGCCGTCATCCACAAGAAGACCTTCAGCCTGCGCGACACGATGCAGGTCGAGCGGGACGGCGAGGTGCTGGTCACCGTGCGGGAGAAGCGGTTCACGCCGCTGCGCACCGTCTACCGGGGCGAACTGCCCGGCGGGGACGAGCTGGAGATCCGCGGCGACCTCATCGGCAAGGAGTACGACATCGAGTACGGCGGCGAGCGGCTCGCCCGCGTCTCGCGGCAGTGGTTCCGGATGCGGGACACCTACGCCGTGCAGGTCGACCGCGAGGACGCCGATCCCGCGCTGCTCATCGCCGTGGCCGTGTGCGTCGACCAGCTCGTGGAGCGGGACGCCGCCCGGGAGGAGCGGGAGGCGGACGGCGAGGGATGAGGGGTGAACGGCGCGGGAACGCCTACAGCACCCGGTCCTTCAGCGCCGGGAACACCTCGCGCACCCGCGCCACCTCGGCCGCGTCGATCCGCGCGCGCACGACCTGCTCCTCGTTGCCGTCGGCCTCGGCGAGCACCTCGCCCCACGGGTCGACGACCATGCTGCAGCCGGCCTGCGGCACGCCCGCGTGCGTGCCGGCGGTGCCGCACGCCAGCACGTACGCCTGGTCCTCCACCGCGCGGGCGCGCGCGAGCAGCCGCCAGTGGTCGGCGCGCCGCTCGGGCCAGCCCGCCGAGACCACGAGCACCTGCGCACCGTCGTCGACGAGCCGCCGGAACAGTTCCGGGAAGCGCAGGTCGTAGCAGGTCGCCAGGCCGAGCACCGCGGACGGGTGGGCGACGGTGACCGGCTCGTGGCCGGCGGCCATCATCGTGGCCTCGCCGCGGTCGAAGCCGAAGCGGTGGATCTTGCGGTAGGTCGCGGCGAGCGCGCCGTCGGGGGAGAAGAGCAGCGCGGTGTTGAACAGTTCGCCGCCACCCGGGCCGTCGGCCCGTTCGACGACCGACCCGGCATGCAGCCAGACGCCGGCGTCCCGTGCGGCCTGTGACATGGCGCGGGCGGTGGGGCCGTCGGCGGGCGACTCCGCCTCGTCGGCGAACAGGTCGTAGGCGAAGGCGCCGGTGGGCCACAGCTCGGGCAGCACCACCAGGTCGGCGTCGGAGAGCGAGCGGACGAGATCCGCGGCCCGCTCCCGCCGGGCGGCGACCGCTTCGTCCGCGTCCACCCTGATCTGCACCAGGGCGGCGTCGATCATCGTCGGCGCCGTGCCATTCGTCCGCATCGGGCAACTCCCGGAAGGGAATAGAGTCGTCCTACCAAAGCACTGCCGGGGTGCTCGCCTGCACAGTAACTTGAGAGCACCCATACCGCGAACGTTCCGTACCGCCCGAGGGGTCTCGTGACCGTCCACCCAAGCCTTCAGCCGTACGCCGATGCCTGGACCCACTCCACCGACGCGATATCCG
>DASSBO010000228.1:0-3062 GCA_035698655.1 Streptomyces sp. | reverse complement strand
TCGGCGGACCAGCCCTCCACCATCAGGGCCACGTCGGCCAGCAGCGCCTGCTGGGTGCGCAGCCGGCGGGCGGGCCGCGACGTCGCGGCCGAGGCGTGCGCCGGGGTGTCACTCGCCAGCAGGTCGGCGCCGGCCCGGGCGACGGCGCGGGCCCGGGCGTCGAAGGCCCGGACGGTGCGGCGCAGCGTGCGGGTGGGGTTGGTGCGCAGGACGGTGACCGACAGCAGCAGCACCCAGACCGTGCCGACCGCGATGGCGACGAGCAGTCCCGGCACCATCGACCAGGTGGCGTGCAGGAAGGTGGAGAAGAAGTACCCCATCCAGCCCATGAAGCCGTAGAAGAAGAACGGCAGGCCGAACCGGCGTATGTAGACCGCGGCGAACATCACCAGGACGAACACGCCGAGCATCACGTCGGTGTGCTGACCGACGGTGACACCGAGGGCCGTGCCGACGCCGAGCGCGACGGGGAAGAAGGCCGCCGTGCGGACCTTCGTCCACACGCCCGAGCCGGTCAGGGCCATCGAGCCCATCATCGCCACGATCGCGCCGAGCAGCATCGCGATCACCCGGCTCTGCGCCGGCGCCCCGGTCAGCACGGCGAAGCCGTACTCGACGCCCAGGGCGGTCGCCATCGCCACGGCCGCGGAACCGGCCATGCGGAGTCGGCTCAGGCCCGGGTCGGAAGCCACCACCCGGTCCCATGTCTCGCGCAGACCGCCCACCGTTCCCCTTCGCTCGCCGTCTTCCGGGCAAATGAATGTATGATGCCGATAATAGCAGGTACGACACCGGCATGCGGAGAGAGCATGAGGCACGACACCGCAGACGCACCCGAGGTGACCAGCTCGGATTCCCTCGAAGTCATCGAGGTCGCCACCGCCGTCCTGGTGCGGAACTTCGAGCTGCTGCGCCGCCGCAGCGGCATCTACACCGACCTGGACCGCGCCGAGTACCTGCTGCTGCGCACCCTGGACGCCCTCGGCCCCGCCGACATCTGCACCCTGGCCGCCGGGCTCGGCCTCGACCCGTCCACCGCCGGCCGGCAGGTGGCCAGGATGGTCAGCCGCGGCCTCGTCGAGCGGACCCCGGCGCCCGCCGACCGCCGCCGCAGCGTGATCGCCCCGACGGCGCAGGGCCTGGAGCGGATGCACGAGGCCCGCGTCCGGCGCCGCGACTCCACGGCGGAACTGCTGGCCGACTGGAGCGAGGAGGACCGGAGCACGCTCGCGCGGATGTTCACCCGCTACAACCGGACCGTGGCCGAGCGCTTCCTGTCCGGGGCCCCACAGGAACCACCGGTCGTGCGGATGCCCGCGACCGAGGCGCTGCTGCCGCACGCGGCCGCACCGAACGAGGAGTGAGACCGGGCAACACGCCCAGGCCCTAGTCGGAGCCGGGCTCCTCGTCGCCCTGCTTCGCCTGGCACTTCGCGCACATGCCGAAGATCGCGAAGTGCGTCATGTCCGTCTCGAAGCCGAAGCCCTCCCGCAGGGCGTCGGCGAACGGCTCCGCCACCGACAGGTCGGCCTCGATGACGTCCGTGCACTCCCGGCACACCAGGTGCATGTGGTGGTGCCGGTCGGCCAGGTGGTAGGTCGGCGCGCCGTGCCCGAGGTGGGCGTGCGAGACGAGGCCGAGCTCCTCCAGCAGTTCCAGCGTGCGGTAGACCGTGGAGATGTTGACGCTGCCGGCCGTGCGCCGCACCTCGGCCAGGATGTCGTCCGGAGTGGAGTGCTCCAGCTTGTCCACGGCCTCCAGCACGAGCTGGCGCTGCGGGGTGAGGCGGTACCCGCGCGCTCTCAGGTCGCTCTGCCAGTCGGTGGTCACCACGCAGGCCAGTGTAGGAGGTCGGCCGTCCGCCGCCGCCGGGTCAGCCGGTCCCGGCCGCCTCGTCAGGCCGGCTCGGACTCGGCCTCGTCGCCCTCACGCCGCCCCGACTCGCCGCTCAGCAGCGGCGAGCGGGCCAGCGCGATCACCGAGGCGGTCACCACCGCCGCGCCCGCCACGGCCGGCACGATGTACCAGCCGCCGCGCGCCTGCTCCTGGAAGACGAAGATGCCCCACAGGATGGAGATCACCGGGTCCACCAGCGTCAGGCCCGGCTGGGTCGCCAGCAGCCGGCCCGCGTTCATCGCGGACTGCAGCAGGAACATCGCGCCGAAACCCGTCACGATCATCGCGTAGAGCTGCCAACTGGTGAACAGCGCCGCCAGGCCGTTCTGCGCCGCGACCGTCATGCCCTTGATCAGCGCCGCCGTCAGCCCGAACGCGCAGCCCGTGGTCGCGCCCAGGATCGCCGCGCGCCGCGCCCCGGCCGGCACGGACGTCGCCCACACCACGCCGACCACCACCAGGCCCACGTTCAGCCCGGCGGCCACCGCCCACCGCTGCCACGGCACGTCCGCGCTGGATCCGCCGGAGGGCGAGAGCGCGTACAGCAACGCCGCCAGCCCGGCCGTCATCGCCGCGGCCGCCCCCCACTCGCGGATGGTCAGCCGGCTGCGGAAGATCAGCGCCGCGAGGAGCAGGGTCGCAGGCAGCTCCAGCACGAGCACCCGTTCGACCACCGAGATCCGGCCCTTGCCGAGTGCGACGGCCTGCAGCAGGAACCCGGCGATCACCGAGAGGATGCCGCCGAACCAGGCCGGCCGGTGCAGCAGGTGCCACATCAGCCGCAGGCTGAGGTTCTCGCTCACCGGCTGGTCACGGGCCGCCTTGCGCTGGAGGACGGACGCCAGTCCGTTCGCGATCGCGGCGAGCACCGCGAGGAAGGGGCTCAGCAAGGGCCGGCCCCCGTGGTGTCACTCAACGGTGTCCTCCTCCTGACGGGATGCCGTCCGTTTCGCCGTGCCGACCTTCTCCGGTGGGCAGTTCCCCGAGGGCATCGCGGGATGCCTTCCCAGCAGGAAGATCCCGGCGACGACTCCGAGCAGTCCGATGGCCTCCCAGGTCAGCGCCACCGGCGTGACCCGCACCTTGTCCCCGAGGAAGCCGATGCCGCAGGCGATCGCGGCGAGCGGCTCGGCGGCCGTCAGCGAGGGCAGGGACATCCGCAGCGG
>DASSBO010000227.1:0-3188 GCA_035698655.1 Streptomyces sp. | reverse complement strand
GGTGGCTGACCTGCGCCATCCTCCCGCTGCTGGCCGGAGACCGGCTGGTCGGCTCGTGCGCGATCTGCTACGAGCGGTACCGCACCTTCTCCGCCGACGACCGCACGGTGCTCACCGCCGCCTCCGGCGCCCTCGCCCAGGCGTTCTCCCGCGCCCAGCTCTTCGACTCCCGGCGCCGCTACCTGACCGAACTGCAGCACCTGATGCTGCCGGGCCGGCTGCCGCAACCGCCCGGCCTGCAGGTGTCGGCCCGCTACCGGCCCGGCTCGGCGGGCCTGGACGTCGGCGGCGACTGGTACGACGCGATCGAACTGCGCGACGGACGGGTCTCGCTGGTCATCGGCGACGTGCAGGGCCACAGCGCACGCGCGGCCGCCGTCATGGGGCAGCTGCGCACCGTGATGCGCACCCAGGCGGCCGAGGGCCACGGGCCGGAGGAGCTGATGGCGCGCGCCAACCAGACGCTGTGCGACCTGGAGACCGAACTGTTCGCCACCTGCTGCATGGTGGAGGTCGACGCCCGGCGGCGCACCCTGCGTTCGGTGCGGGCCGGCCACCCCTGCCCGCTGCTGTGCTCGGTCGACGGGCAGGTCTCCGAGATCGCCGCCGACGGCGGCATCCCGCTGGGCTTCTTCCCCGACGAGGAGTACCCGGTGGTCACCACCGAACTGCCCGGCGACTGCATGCTGCTGCTCTACTCCGACGGCCTGGTGGAACGGCCCGGCACGGACTACACCGACGCCGTCGACCAGCTCATCGAACAGCTCGCCTGGTGGGCCGGCACCGCACGCGCACCCGGCGGCGGCGCGGAACTCGACCTCGACGAGGTCGCCGACCGGCTGGTCATGCCCGCCGCCACGGGACCGCAGCACGACGACATCGCGCTGCTCCTGCTGCGCTGCACCCCGACCGGCTGACCCACCGCTCGACGAGCCGAACTCGAGTACGCGGTGCATGCTGAGACGGTCACCCGTGCGGTGGAACCACTCTTCGCACAGGAGGCGTCATCCGACGAACGGACGGGTATGCCGCCCGGCTCCGTGGGACCTTGGTGAGGTGACGACCGTGAACAGCAGCGAACAGGACGAACCGACCCCGCAGGAACCGGAGTGGCAGCAGGCCGCTCCGCCGCTGCTCCTCGCCGGCTTCGACGACGAGGAGACCTTCGAGACGCACATCGTCCGCGCCATCGACTGAGCCGGCCGGCAAACCGGTCGCGCCCGCCGCAGGGACCGGGGTAGACACGGCCGTATGAGTGATCCGTACACCGTTCGGCCGCTGCGCGACTCCGACGAGTTCGCGGCGTGGGCCCGGATGACCAGCGACGCCTACGGCATGGACTGGCACGAGGGAGGCCTGCGCAACGCGCGCGGCAGCGTCGACCTGCGGCGCACCCTCGCCGTCTTCGACGAGGCCGCCGGAATCCCGGTCGTCGGCGGCGCCGTGATCTATTCGCGGGCGCTGACCGTGCCCGGCGCCGTGCAGCAGGTCGCCGGCGTCGCCATGGTCGCCGTCGCGCCCACGCACCGGCGGCGCGGGCTGCTCACCGCGATGATGCGGCGCCAGCTCACCGACCTGTACGAAGGCGGCGGCGAAGCGGTCGCCGCGCTCAACGCCTCCGAGGCCGTCATCTACGGCCGGTTCGGCTACGGCCCGGCCACCCGCCTCGCCCGCTACGAGGGCGACAAGCGCCGCATGCGGCTGCGCGGCGACGTCGACACCGGCGAGGGCACGATCCGGCTGCTCGACCGCGAGACGGCACGGCCACTCATCGAGAAGGCCTACGACACCGCCCGCGCCCGCACCGTCGGCTGGCTGGAGCGCACCGCGCCGTTCTGGGAGGCGCGGCTGCTGGAGACCGAGCAGGTCCGCGGCGGCGCCACCCGGCTGCGCTACGCCGTGCACACCGAGCCCGGCGGCGCGGTCACCGGCTACGCGCTGTACCGGCTGCGGGCCGGCTTCGGCACACCCGAGCACCCCGGGACCGTGCAGGTGGTGGAGCTGGCCGCCACCACCCGGCAGGCGTACGCGGCCCTGTGGGACTACCTCGTCGGCATCGACATCCACTTCCGGCTCACCTACGACGGCGCGCCCGACGAGGCGCTGCCCCACCTGCTGGTGGACGCGCGGGCGGTGCAGGCCGTCGAGCAGGACAACGTGTGGGTGCGGCTCGTCGACGTCGGCCGTGCGCTGGCCGGGCGCCGCTACGGGACGCCGCTCGACGTCGTCCTGGAGGTCGAGGACCCCTTCTGTCCGTGGAACACCGGGCGGTACCGGCTGACCGCCGACGGCGAGCGCGCCGAGTGCGCCCGCACGCGGCAGGCCGCCGACCTGCGGCTGGGCGCCGCGGAACTGGGCGCCGCCTATCTGGGCGGCACGACGCTGGCCGCCCTCGGCGCCGCCGGGCGCGTCACCGAGTTGCGGCGCGGCGCGCTGGCCCGCACCTCGGCCGCCTTCCGCGGCGAGCGCGAACCCTTCCACCCGGCAGGCGGCAGCTTCCCGGCGCTCTGACCGGCGGCACCACCCGAACGGCTCAGCCGGTGGAATGTGTGACTCCGCCGGCTCGTTGTGCGGCGTATGAAGGCCATCACACTGCAGGAATACGGCGGTCCCGAGACGCTGGAGGTGACCGAGCGGCCCGAGCCGAAGGTCGCGCCGGACCAGGTGCTGGTCCGGGTGCGCGCGGCGGGCGTCAACCCCGTCGACTGGAAGGCCGCCTCCGGCGGCCTCGACGCCATCTACGAGACCCGCTTCCCGCTGATCCCCGGCTGGGACGTGGCCGGGACGGTGGAGGCGGTGGGCGTCGACGCCGGTGAGTTCGCCGTCGGCGACGAGGTGCTCGGCTACGTCCGCAAGGACGAACTGCAGAACGGCACCTATGCCGAACTGGTCGCCGCGCCGGTGCGCTGCCTGGCCCGCAAGCCGGCCGCGCTGGACTGGCAGCAGGCCGCCGGGCTGCCGCTCGCCGGGCTCACCGCCCACCAGGCGCTCTCCCGGCTGCAGGTCGGCGAGGGCGACACGGTGCTCGTGCACGCGGCCTCCGGCGGCGTGGGCTCGATGGCCGTGCAGATCGCCGTGGCGCGCGGCGCGCGGGTGATCGGCACGGCCAGCGAACGCAACCACGACTACCTGCGCGGCCTGGGCGCCGAGCCCGTCACGTACGGGGACGGCCTGGTCGACCGGGTGCG
>DASSBO010000226.1:0-3372 GCA_035698655.1 Streptomyces sp. | reverse complement strand
CGAGCCGTGGGGCGTGCGCCGGTTCTTCGTCCGCGCACCGGACGGCAACGTCTTCAACATCGTCCAGCACCGGGACTGAGCCGCGGGCCGCGCGCGACGCGCGGTCCGGGCCCGGCCGGCGTGCTCAGGCGGCGGGTGAGGGGGTCGGGGCGGGGCACTCGGTGTCGGGCGGGCAGAACCAGGCGACGGCGCGGGTGAGAATCTCAAGTTCGTCGTCGCGGCCGTCGTCGTCGGGCCCGTAGACGGAGATCGAGTAGATGTTGCCGTCCGGGGCGACGAAACGCAGGTCGTAGGCGTGCAGGGTGACGATACCCGGTTCGCCGTCGGAGTCGGCCGGGTAGAGGTACTCCAGCCGCCAGCCCACGAAGTCGCCTTCGCTCAGGTCCTTCAGCTTGAGTTGGTGAAATCCGTCCGGCAGGTACCTCTCGTCCGACAGCAACTTGTCGAAGGACGCCTTCGGTGTTTCCTCCTCCACCTGGAAGATCCGCAGGTAGTGCGAGTCGTCGGCCTCGATGTCACTGTCCTCGCATTTGTCGCGCTCGCAGTAGTCGACCACGGGCATGCCGTACAACGAGGGCTCCTCGCTGCGGGACCAGCCCCGGGGCACGGCGATTCGGAAGCCCTCTCGGTCGTCGACCTTCTCGTATCCCTCCGGCGGCAAGGGAGGCGGCGCGTCCGTGATGTCGGGCGACGTGGTCTCCGTCGGCTCCGGCGTCGGCGCGGCGGACGTGGTGGGGACGGGGGCCGGTTGGACGTGCTGCTTCTCGTCCCCGCCGCCGCGGGTCAGCGTGAGGACGAGGGCGACGGCCGCACCTGCTGCGGCGACTCCTGTGACGACCGGCCAGACCGTCCGCCGGCCCACGACGGCCACCCTCGGCGGCGGTGACGTGACGGGAGCCGTCGCCGTCGCGCGCCCCGGGTCTTCCCAGCGCTGGGTTTCTTCGTTCCAGTGCCGCCGTCCCCTGCTCATCGTGCCCCCCTCACGTCCCCAGCAGGCCGGCCAGCGAGCCGGCCGAGGCGACCAGGCTGACCATCGGCTCGGAGTCGGCGAGCAACTGCCGCAGCCGTTGTAGCCGGGACGGGCCCGCCTGGCCGGCGCTCACGATCTCCTCCTCCGTCTCGGCGAGCACGGTGTCCAGCTCCGCCGTCTGCTCGCCGACCCGCATCCGGGTCAGGTCGCCGCGCAACTCACGGATGGCGGCGAGGAGTTCCTCGGACGCCGCATCGCGTGCGGGCCCGCCCTGGCTGCTCTCGGCGCGCGCGTGGCTGCCGATGGCGAACGTGCTGTGGGAGACGTCGCCCATGGTGACCTTCGGCTCATTCTCCGGCATCGGTGTTCCTTCCCCTCTGTGGCTCGGCGCCCTCGGAGACGGTGGAGGTGGAGGCGGAGGCGTGGCTGCCGACGGCGAACGTGCTGCCCTCGACCCTGTCGATGTGCACGGCCCCCTGGCTGACGTTCACGACTTTCTGCACGAACTCGCCGGTCTGGTAGCCGGATTCGGCGAGTGCGGCGCGCACCCCGTTCGCAATCCGGTCCTGGATCGTCTTCAGGTAGCGGGCGCCGTCCATGTCCTGGAACTGCGAACCGGTCGGCGCCGAGCCCAGCTCACGCACCGACTGCCGCGGCCCCTCGGGCCGCGCGCCCATGTACCTGACGGTCACCAGCTGCCAGGTGTACTCCGCCGCGCGCACGAGTACCGCCAGTGCATCGCCGAACGAACGCGGCACGCGCGTGAGAGCCCAGGCGGCCTTGCGGAGCCGGCGGTGGTGCAGGAACCGATGAGCAGCGCGGTCCGCCTCCTTGAAGTCCGCACGCACGGGCAGCAGCACATGTGGAGCAACTTCCAGCATCAGCATGCTCCCCTGGGTGTGGACGCGCACGAACACCGTGACGACCAGCTCCTCGTCCCAGCCGCCGACCCGGATGCGCAGGAAGTGCCGGCGCTTCTCCGCACCCTCCTCCACCGCACGCGCCCGGTGTTCCTCGAAGGCCCGCGGGGTGTAAGGGGTGTCCTCGCGCCGCTGCAGCCCGTGGGCCGGCAGGAAGACGCACTCGTCGATCTCCATTTGCCGCAGCCGGTCGCGCACCACGCCGGCCGCGTGTTCGGCGGGTACACGCAGCCGCTCCAGCATCGGCCGGACCTTCTCCAGGACCGCGCGGTTGCTGAGCGGTTGCTGATCCTTGTCGCTGTCGGGCCGCAGCTCGACGGCCAGCACCCAGGTCTCGTGAGCCGCTCCCGCGCCGCAGAAGGGACGTGCCTCGTGGTACATGATCAGCGGGGCGTGCTGCTCCGTCCGGATCCGGTTCTTCAGGTGCTGGACCGGGCCGTTCTCCGTGCGTTCGGCCGGGTCGCCGGCGGCGTCCGGGAACCGCTGGGGGGACAGCTCGGCGCGCACCGCGCGGGCGAACTGGCTGCGCCTTCTGGCGAGGCACAGCGCGACCAGCACGAATACGACGAGCGTGATCCACGTCTGCCAGGGCTTGAGCGCGTCGGTGGAGTCCGGCAGCAGCCACTCGGGCAGCAAGAACTCGGCCAGCGCGTAGCTGTAGGCCCCGCCGCCGAAGACCCCGATGACGGTGCCGAGCAGCAGCAACGCGAAGAAAGTGCGGCCGAACCAGCGCAGCAGAAACGCCGGCACGCGCCGCCACAGCGATGGCTGCACGGCCCGGCCGCGCAGCCAGGCG
The DNA here is from genome assembly GCA_035698655.1 of Streptomyces sp. Taxonomy (GTDB): domain Bacteria; phylum Actinomycetota; class Actinomycetes; order Streptomycetales; family Streptomycetaceae; genus Streptomyces. The sequence goes on along the minus strand of DASSBO010000226.1, from coordinate 686 downwards.
GCGATGCTGAGAGTGAGGGCGGGCGCGACGAACAGAGCCAGCGCGCCGTAGGTCACGACCGCGCCCACGAACCACAAGGCCAGGATGGCTCCCGCCCAGGCCCACTCGTGCGTGCGGGCCCGCAGGGCGTGCGCCAGGACGCGGGCGGCATCGAAGCCGGGCGAGGGCGCGGCGAACCGCTGTGCGTTGAGGCGGAGCTCCTCGATGACGCGGTCGCGGTAGTCGGCGTCGACGTAGGTGCCGACGCACAGCAGGCGGGTGGCTTCGCTGGCGTGCGGCGGGGTCGGCGGCGCCGCCGCCGGTGGTGTGGGCGGGGCTGACTGCGACTGCTGCGGCATGTGGGCGGTGCTCACACCACTCCCCCTGGGTCAAGGCGTCCTCGGCGGTCACGAGCTGAGGACCCATCAGCATAGTGCCGCCACCCGCGCGTCGGCGCCGGAGCCGGTTTCTGCACACTCCCGTGGCACCCGCCGCCCGGCATTGACTGCACCGGGGGCTTGGGGACTCGTTCGGAGTACAAGTGTGGCCAAGAGGTTGCGTCACATGGCCACTGAGGGCAAATTTTGTCCTGGCGAGCAATGAAACACCCACTCGTCCTCGATCAGGACCCGGCTCAGGGAGACGCCATGCTGCTTCGCTTCACGGTTTCGAACTTCGCGTCGTTCCGTGACGAATCGGAGTTGACA
>DASSBO010000225.1:0-7429 GCA_035698655.1 Streptomyces sp. | reverse complement strand
GGCCCCGCTGCACGTGCACCTGTCCGAGCAGACGGCGGAGAACGACGCCTGCCGGGCGGCGCACGGCTGCACCCCGACCGAACTGCTCGCCGAGCACGGCGTGCTCGGGGACCGCACGACCGCGGTGCACGCCACGCACCTGACCGACGGCGACGTCGCCCGCCTGGGCGGCTCGGCCACCGGCGTGTGCATGTGCCCGACCACCGAACGGGACCTGGCCGACGGCATCGGCCCGGCCGTCGCCGTCGAACAGGCCGGCAGCCCGCTGTCGCTGGGCAGCGACAGCCACGCCGTCATCGACCTGTTCGAGGAGGCGCGCGCCATGGAACTGGACGAGCGGCTGCGAAGTCGCACCCGCGGCCACTGGACGGCGGCGCACCTGCTGCAGGCCGCGACCGCCGGCGGGCACGCCGCCCTCGGCTGGCCGGAGGCCGGGCGACTGGCCACGGGCGCGCCCGCCGACTTCACCACCGTCGCCCTGGACACCGTCCGCACGGCAGGCCCGGAACCCCGGCTGGCCGCGGAGACGGCCGTCTTCGCGGCGAGCGCCGCCGACGTGCGGCACACGGTGGTCGCCGGCCGGCAGATCGTCCGCGACGGCGTCCACACCCTGCTCCCCGATGTGCCGCAGGCGCTGGCCGCCGCGATCGCCGCCCTGCGGCCGTCCTGACCGACGCGATACAAGGACCGACATGGCACAGACCACACTGCTGACCGGCATCGGCTCCCTCGTCACCAACGACCCGGCCCTCGGCGAGGGCCCGCTCGGCCTGCTGACGGACGCCGCCGTCGTCGTCGAGGGGGAGCAGGTCGCCTGGGTGGGGCCCGCCGCGCAGGCCCCGCAGGCGGATGAGGTGCACGACGCGGACGGCCGCGCCGTGCTGCCCGGCTTCGTCGACTCCCACTCCCACCTGGTCTTCGCCGGCGACCGCACCCAGGAGTTCAACGCGCGGATGTCCGGGCGGCCCTACACCGCCGGCGGCATCCGCTTCACCGTCGAGGCGACCCGCGCCGCGAGCGACGAGCAGCTCGCCGCCACCCTGACCCGGCACCTGCGCGAGGCGCTGCGCCAGGGCACCACGACCATGGAGACCAAGTCCGGCTACGGGCTGACCCCCGAGCAGGAGGCGCGCTGCCTGCGCATCGCCGCCGAGCACACCGACGAGGTCACCTACCTGGGTGCGCACATCGTCGCGCCCGAGTTCGCCGACGACCCGGCCGGCTACGTCGCACAGCTGACCGGGCCGATGCTGGACGCGTGCGCGCCGCACGCCCGCTGGGTGGACGCGTTCTGCGAGAAGGGCGCCTTCGACGGCGACCAGGCGCGGGCCGTGCTCACCGCCGGCAAGGCGCGCGGGCTGATCCCACGGCTGCACGCCAACCAGCTCGGCCACGGCCCCGGCGTGCAGCTCGCCGTCGAGCTGGAGGCGGCCTCCGCCGACCACTGCACGCACCTGACCGACGCCGACGTCGACGCCCTGGGCCAGGCGTCCGGCACCACCGTGGCGACGCTGCTGCCCGGCTGCGAGTTCTCCACCCGCGCGGTCTACCCGGACGCCCGCAGGCTGCTCGACGCCGGGGCCACGGTGGCGCTGTCCACCGACTGCAACCCCGGCTCGTCCTTCACCTCGTCGATGCCGTTCTGCGTGGCCGTCGCAGTCCGTGAGATGGGCATGACGCCCGACGAGGCCGTGTGGTCGGCGACGGCCGGCGGCGCGCGGGCGCTGCGCCGCACGGACGTGGGCCGCCTCGCGCCCGGCTGCCGCGCCGACCTGACGCTGCTCGACGCGCCCTCGCACGTACACCTCGCCTACCGGCCCGGCGTGCCGCTGGTCGAGGCCGTGTGGCAGCGCGGCGTCCGCGTCGTGTGATCGTGTGACCTCACACGCGCGTGGCCCCCGCCGTCTCCCGGCGGGGGCCACGCGCGTGGTCACGCGGTCACGTCACTCCTCGAGCATCAGCCCCTTGCGGAGCCGCCCCAGCGTCCGGGACAGCAGCCGCGAGACGTGCATCTGGGAGATGCCCAGCTCCTCGCCGATCTCGGACTGCGTCATGTTGGCGACGAAGCGCAGGGAGAGGATCTTCCGGTCGCGCGGCGGCAGCTCGGCGATCAGCGGCTTGAGGGACTCGACGTACTCGATGCCCTCCAGGCCGTGGTCCTCGTAGCCGATGCGGTCGGCCAGCGCGCCCTCGGTGTCGTCCTCCTCCGGCTGCGCGTCGAGCGAGCTCGCGGTGTAGGCGTTCGAGGCGGCCATGCCCTCGACGACCTCGTCGGGGGTGATGCGCAGCCGGTCGGCCAGCTCCTGGACGGTCGGCGCGCGGTCCAGCCGCTGCGCCAGCTCGTCGCCGGCCTTCGCCAGGTCCAGCCGCAGCTCCTGCAGCCGGCGCGGTACCCGCACCGACCAGGACGTGTCGCGGAAGAAGCGCTTGATCTCGCCGACGATGGTCGGCATGGCGAACGTCGGGAACTCGACCCCGCGGTCGAGCTCGAACCGGTCGATCGCCTTGATCAGGCCGATGGTGCCGACCTGGACAATGTCCTCCATGGGCTCGCTGCGGGAGCGGAACCGCACGGCCGCGAACTTCACCAGCGCGAGGTTCAGCTCGACCAGCGTGTTGCGGACGTAAGCGAACTCGTGCGTGCCCTCCTCGAGGACCTCGAGGCGTTCGAAGAGGGTCCTGGACAGCGCCCGCGCGTCCACCGGGCCCACCTCGTCGAACGAGGGGGTGTCCGGGAGACCGAGCCCCTCGAGGAACGCCTCGACGGCGGTCTCGGAGGGGGAGAGGTCGATCTCCGCTTCGTGAACGAGGGCGTCCGGGCTCGCGTCCGTGCCGCTCTGGGCCGGTACGGCCGGGTCGGTGATCTCCGATATCCCGTGATCGAGCCGGGGTGACATGGTGTCCTCCATGATTCTCGGCATATGGCTGCCGGAGCCTGTGACGTGCACTGGAAGTGCGGCGCCTCCAAAGCCGACGTGTTTGAGATGTCTTTACTAGGCCTACCCGTTCAGACACGCGTATGGCAAGTGCGCATTGTCCGGAAACCGATGTCATGTACAGGTTCTTCGGCTACCGGGGGTCGACACCCGCGCGGTACTGTGGACCCTTGCTTCCACCGAACGTGAAGGCCTGAAGGGGTGTGCATGGACCGCGGGATACCCGGTGGTAACGGCCGGGGGCGACTGACGGTCGGCGTCCGGCACCAGGGTCCGAGTGCCGTGGTGACCCCCGAAGGGGAGCTCGACCACGACACCGCGGAGCTGCTGAGCGAACCGCTGGAGCAGTGCGTGGCGGACGGCTACAGCCGGCTCGTCGTCGACTGCTCCGGCCTGGAGTTCTGCGACTCCACCGGCCTGAACGTGCTGCTCGGGGCCCGGCTGCAGGCCGAGGCGGCCGGCGGCGGCGTCCACCTGGCCGGAATGACTCCCGTCGTCGCCCGCGTGTTCGAGATCACCGGTGCCGAGGCGGTCTTCACCGTCCACTCCGACCTCGACTCCGCGCTCGGACACGTGCCGGAGGCCTGACCCGCGCGTTATGCGCATCACACTCCTCCGCCGGAATCCGTGGGTGTTCTCACCGGCGGGCAGGGCAGGAGCCCTGGAGAATCCTTCAGGTGAGCGGTGAGGTGAACCACTGATGAGCACCACCCGGCCGTACCCGGCGGGCGACCGCGGCCCGGAGTCCGAGGGCGCCGCGACGACCGCGGCGCCGCCGGATGCCGGGCAGACACCGGCGGGCGCGGACACCACGGGAACGGCCGGTCCGCCCGGCCCCGCCGACGGCGTCTGCGGCACACAGGACCAGGCCGGTGGCCCCGCGGGCGCCGATGAGCGGAGGCGGGCGATGCGGCAGGTACGCAGGCTGCGACTCGTCGGCGCGCACGGCGCGGTGGCACGGGCCCGCGACTTCACCCGGCAGGCCCTGCAGGACTGGGGCTGGCTGCCCGCCGTCACCGCCGACCAGCGCGCCGCCGCGGAGGACGTGCTGCTGGTCGTCTCCGAACTGGTGACGAACGCCTGTCTGCACGCCGACGGGCCCGAGGAGCTGCGCATCGGCAGCGGGCCCGAGCTGCTGCGGCTGGAGGTCGTCGACCCGGGCAGCGGCTCGCCCGCTCCCCGCAGCCCGCACCGCGCCGGCCGTCCCGGCGGGCACGGCATGTTCATCGTCCAGCGGCTCTGCCGCGACTGGGGCGTCGTGCGCAACCCCGGCGGCGCCGGGAAGACGGTCTGGGCCGAGCTGGTCGCCCCGGGCGGCTGACCGGAGGCGAAGCGAGCGGCCGAACGGGAAACGGCATAACGGGAAGGGCCCCGGCGCGGAGATCCGCGCCGGGGCCCTTCCGTGTGCACCGAGGACGTCAGTGAATGCCGCCCATGGTCTTGTTCACGCTCCTGCGGAAGCCGAGGACCGCGAGACCGGCCAGGACCGCGAGCGTCGCCTCCGTGGCGACGGCCCCGGACTGGTCCAGGTTCACGCCGGCCAGGGACACCAGCGAGGTGATGCAGTCACCGGTGGTGACGGCCAGGAAGAAGACACCCAGCATCTGGCTGGCGTACTTGGCCGGTGCCAGCTTGGTGGTCAGCGACAAGCCGACCGGCGAGAGGCACAGCTCCGCGACGGTCTGCAGGAAGTAGACACCGACCAGCCACATCGGGCTGACCTTCACGTCGCCGGTGCCGATGAGCATCGCCGTGGTGAAGAGCAGGAACGAGGCGCCGATGATGATCAGGCCGAGGGCGAACTTGGAGGCCGTGGTCGGCTCCTTGTGCCGCCGGGCCAGCGCCAGCCAGATCGCGGCGAAGACCGGGGCCAGCGCCATGATCATCAGCGGGTTCAGCGACTGGAACCAGGTGGACGGGAAGTCGATGCCCAGCACCTGGCCGGTGGTCTGGGTCGAGCCGAACGCCTGGACGGTCGAACCGCCCTGGTCGTAGATCATCCAGAAGATGGCGGCCGCGGCGAAGAACCAGATGTAGCTGGTCATCCGGCCCTGCTCGACCTCGTCCAGCTCCTTGTCGCGCTTGATGCGGATCAGCACGGCGGCCGGGATGATCAGGCCGAGCAACGTGATCGGCAGCAGCACCCAGTTGATCGTGTAGACGCCGGAGAAGACGACGATCAGGTAGAACACGGCGGCGGCGGCCAGCCACAGCAGACCGCGGCGCAGCCAGCGAGTGCGCTCCTCGGCCTGCAGCGGCTTCGGGGCGGTGGTGCTCTCGGTCGGCAGGTGCTTGTAGCCGATCATGTACTGGGCCAGGCCCAGCGCCATGCCGACCGCGGCGAGCGCGAAGCCGAGGTGCCAGTTGACCGTCTCGCCCACGGTGCCGATGGCCAGCGGGGCGAGGAAGGCACCGATGTTGATGCCCATGTAGAAGATCGTGAAGCCGCCGTCACGGCGCGGGTCGTTCGGGCCGTCGTAGAGCTGGCCGACCATCGTGGAGATGTTGGCCTTCAGCAGACCGGAGCCGAGCGCCACCAGGCCGAGACCGATGAAGAAGCTGCCGGAGAGCGGCACGGCGAGGCACAGGTGGCCCGCGATGATGATGAAGCCGGCGATGGCGACCGTCTTGCGGGGGCCCCACACGCGGTCGCCGAACCAGCCGCCGGGCATGGCGAGCAGGTAGACCATCGCGTTGTAGACCGAGTAGATGGCCGTGGCGGTCGTCAGCTTCATCGCCAGGCCGCCACCCTGGCTGTCGGCGCCCGCGTCGGGGCCGCCGGCGATCAGGTAGAGCACCAGAAGGGCGCGCATGCCGTAGAAGCTGAACCGCTCCCACATCTCGGTCATGAAGAGAGTGGCCAGGCCGCGGGGGTGGCCGAAGAAGGTCTTGCCCCCGGGTTCGCCGGGAGGTGCCTTCGTCAGGCTGGACGCCATGGTGGTGGCTCCTTGGTCAGTTCTGTTCGGGTCGCGACGAGAGCGGGTGCGCGCCCGGATGGGGGGATGCGCGAGGCATGGGGGACGCCCCGCACGGAAAAGGACCCTCGGTCGTCGGTGAAGCTTCGAGCCAAGGGTCCTTGACGTTCACTTGCGGAATGGGACTCACCATACGGCAGCCCCCCGCGTCGATTGGAAGAGTATGCGATCTAAATCACAGGCAGAGATCGAAACTTTCCCGCACTTTCGAAGGTGACGTGGGCATATCCAGAATGATTCACAGGGTAATCGACTGCCTGCCGTCCGTGCGGAACCGCGCCGTCCAGGGCGCTCGTGTCGCCGACGGGCACCCGTTCGTACCAGCCGATGAGCGGGCTCGTTACGCTCGGCCACCGAGGGCTACCATCGGGCCCATGACCCGTGTACTGCTCGCCGAGGATGACGCGTCGATCTCCGAGCCTCTCGCCCGCGCCCTGCGCCGCGAGGGTTACGAGGTCGAGGTGCGGGAGGACGGACCGGCCGCCCTGGAGGCGGGCGTCCGCGACGAGATCGACCTGGTCGTCCTGGACCTCGGGCTGCCCGGCATGGACGGGCTGGAGGTGTGCCGGCGGCTGCGCGCCGAGGGCCGCGCCTTCCCCGTGCTCGTGCTCACCGCGCGCGCCGACGAGGTCGACACGGTCGTCGGCCTGGACGCCGGTGCCGATGACTACGTCACCAAGCCGTTCCGGCTCGCGGAACTGCTGGCCCGGGTGCGTGCCCTGCTGCGGCGCGGCGCCACCGTCGAGGCGGCCCAGCCGCCCGCCACGCACGGGGTGCGCATCGACGCCGAGTCGCACCGCGCCTGGATGGGCGACGAGGAGCTGCACCTGACCGCCAAGGAGTTCGACCTGCTGCGCGTCCTGGTCCGTGACGCCGGCCGCGTCGTCACCCGCGACCAGCTGATGCGCGAGGTCTGGGACACCACCTGGTGGTCCTCGACCAAGACCCTCGACATGCACATCTCCTGGCTGCGCAAGAAGCTCGGGGACGACGCCGCCAACCCCCGGTACATCGCCACCGTGCGCGGCGTCGGATTCCGTTTCGAGAAGAACTGACAGCATCTGACGTATGCGCCGCCGCCTGATCCAGTCCACGCTCGCCGTGGTGCTCGTCGTGATCGCCGTCTTCGGGATCTCCCTGGTGATCGTGGAGACCCGGACCATCGAGGAGAGTGCGCAGGAGAGCGTCCGCTCGGAGGCCGTGCGTCTGGTGTCGGTCGTCGAGAGCCGCCGGGTGGCCGGCGAGCCCGTCACCGCGAAGACGCTGCGCACCACCGTCGACCCCGACCGCTACGTGCGGGTGCGGTTCCCCGGGCACGGGCCGATCGTCTTCGGCGACAAGCCGGAGGGCGACGTGATCGAGGCGAAGCAGCACGGGGCGCACGGCGAGACCGTCGTCGTGCAGCAGTCGAGCGGCATCGTCCGCGACGAGGTCGGCCAGACCATCCTGATCACCCTCGGCGTCGCGCTGCTGGCCATCGCCGCCGCCGCGATCCTGGCCGTGCGGCAGGCGCACCGG
>DASSBO010000224.1:0-3811 GCA_035698655.1 Streptomyces sp. | reverse complement strand
AGCTGGACCCGGGCATCGCCTACCAGGCCACCGGCGTGTTCCTGCTGGCCTGGACGATCTTCACCGCCTACATGACCGTCGCCGCGATGCGCACGACCGGCGCGGTGCTGGCCGTGTTCGTGACGCTGACCATCACCTTCCTCATCCTCACCATCGGGGCGTTCGCCCAGTCGACGGTGACCGACGAGATCGGCGGCTGGGCCGGCATCGTCACGGCCTTCGTCGCCTGGTACGCGTCGTTCGCCTCGGTCACCAACAACACATGGAAGCGCGACGTGCTGCCCACCTGGCCGCTGGACTGACCGGCGGCAGCGGGCAAGGCGCTCGGCCGCTCAGCGGCCGAGCGCCTTTTGCAGTTCGTCCTTGCTCATCTTCGAGCGGCCCTCGACGCCGCGCTGTTTGGCCTCGTTGTAGAGCTGGTCCTTCGTCGGGCCGCCGGGACCGCTGTGCGAGCGCTCGCCGCCGCGCTTCGGCGCCGGCTTGTCCTGCGTCGAGGTGCGGCTCGCCTTCTTCGACTCCCCCGACTGGGCGCGCTCCTTGTTCACCGTCCGGGCCGCGATCTCCTTCGCCCGTCCGGTGGAGGTTCCGCGCTTCTCGGCGCCCTTCTTGATGTGCTCGTACTGGCGTTCCCGCTTGGAATTCGAACCCTGAGGCATGACTCCTCCTCGGTGCATGGCGGTCGTCCCCCGGCTACCGGGTAACCCGTCCACCGGATCCACACCACGATTCCCGCCGCCCCGTCGGGGAACCCGCGCTGTCGACGACGCTTCCCGACTGACGAGAGGACGTGGTGATGGCACCGGCAGAGCACTCCATGGTGGCCGTGGTGACGGGCGGTTCCGCCGGGGTCGGACGGGCTACCGTGCGCGAACTCGCCGCAGCCGGCTACGACGTGGCGGTGCTGGCCCGCGGCCGGGCCGGGCTCGACGGCGCCGTGCGGGACGTGGAGGAACGCGGCCGCCGGGGGCTGGCGTTGCCCACCGACGTCGCCGACCACGAAGCCGTTCGGGCCGCAGCCGAACGGGTGGAGTCCGAACTCGGCGAGATCGGCCTGTGGGTGAACGTCGCCTTCGTGGGCTCCCTCGCCTTCTCCTGGGACACCCCGATCGAGCAGTGGCGGCGCATCACCGACGTCACCTACCTCGGGCAGGTGCACGGCACCCTCGTCGCCCTGGAGCGGATGCGGCCGCGGGACCGCGGCGTCATCGTCAACGTCGGCTCCGCCATGGCCTTCCGGTCCATCCCGCTGCAGGCCCCCTACTGCGGGGCCAAGCACGCGGTGAAGGGCTTCACCGAGTCGGTGGTCACCGAACTGCGGCACGAGGGCAGCAAGGTGCAGCTGTGCCAGGTGCAACTGCCGGGGCTGAACACCACCCAGTTCAACTGGAACGCCTCGCAGATGCCGAAGCACCCGATGCCGGTGCCGCCGGTCTTCCAGCCGGAGCTGCCCGCGAAGGCCATCGTCCACCTGGCCCGTCACCCGCGCCGGAACATCTGGGTGGGGATCTCCACCGCGTACACGATCCTCGGCGAGCGGCTCGGCCCGAAGCTGGTGGGGCTCTACCTCAGCCGCACCGGCGTGAAGGGGCAGCAGACCGACAAGGACCTGCCCCGCTGGGGCTCCAACATGTTCGAGCCCCGCGACCAGGACACCGACCGCGGCGCACACGGCGGCTTCGACGACATGGCGCACGCCCGCGATCCGCTGCTGGCGCTCTCGAAGCGCCGCGGCCCGCTGCTGGCCGCCGGCGCGGCGGCCCTCGGCGTGACCGCGGCCGCCCTGCTGCGCCGCCGCGGCTGACGCGCGGCCGACGGCGGCGCCGTTCGGCGGATTTCCCGGATCAACTCCGCGCAGCGGGGTACAGGCAGGCCATGGGTGTACGAACCTGGATCGAGTCGTGGCCGGTCTACCGGCAGTTGACCGGCGACGACCCGCTGGGCAGGGGTGCCGCCGCCAAGAGCGACGTCAGCGCGCAGCTGTCCCCGCGAGTGCGGACGGCCGAGAAGGTCGTGAAGTCGATCTGCCCGTACTGCGCCGTGGGCTGCGGGCAGAACGTCTACGTCGAGGACGGGAAGGTCACCCAGATCGAGGGTGACGCGGACTCCCCGGTCTCGCGGGGCCGGCTGTGCCCCAAGGGCGCGGCCAGCCTGCAGCTGACGACCGGCTCGGCGCGCGAGCACCAGGTGCTCTACCGGCGGCCGCACGGCACCGAGTGGGAGCCGCTGGAGCTGGACACGGCGATGGACATGATCGCCGACCGGGTCATCGCCGCCCGCAAGGAGGGCTGGCAGTGGGAGGCCCAGGACACCCGCACCCGCCGGACGCTGGGCTTCGCGAGCCTGGGCGGCGCGACGCTGGACAACGAGGAGAACTACCTGATCAAGAAGCTGTTCACCGCGCTCGGCGCGGTGCAGATCGAGAATCAGGCGCGTGTTTGACACTCCTCCACGGTCCCCAGTCTGGGGACCTCGTTCGGCCGCGGCGGCGCGACCACCTTCCAGCAGGACCTGCAGCACTCGGACTGCATCGTCATCCAGGGCTCGAACATGGCCGAGTGCCACCCGGTCGGGTTCCAGTGGGTGATGGAGGCCAAGGCGCGCGGCGCGAAGCTGATCCACGTCGATCCGCGCTTCACCCGCACGAGCGCGCTGGCGGACCTGCACGTGCCGCTGCGGGCGGGCACCGACATCGCCTTCCTCGGCGCGATCGTCAACCACGTGCTGCAGGAGGAGAAGTACTTCCGCGACTACGTGGCGGCCTACACCAACGCCCCGGTCATCCTGACCGAGGAGTTCCACGACACCGAGGACCTGAACGGAGTCTTCTCCGGCCTGGACGCCGAGAACCGCTCGTACAACGTGGACACCTGGCAGTACGAGGGGCTGGAGGTGCAGGCCGCCTCCGGTCAGCGTGACCTGGAGTACGAGCGGCGGACCCATGGAGGGCAGTCGGTCGCCGAGGCCGCCGGCGGCGAGTCGCACGGCTCCGGCGGCGCGGCCCTGGGCGAGGGCGAGCCGGAGACCGACCCGTCGATGACGCACCCCCGGTGCGTCTTCCAGGTGCTCAAGCGGCACTTCGCCCGTTACACGCCCGAGATGGTGGAGCAGGTGTGCGGCGTGCCGAAGGAGACCTTCGCGCAGGTCTGCGAGCTGCTCACGTCCAACTCCGGGCGGGAGCGGACGTCGGCGTTCGCCTACGCGGTCGGCTGGACCCAGCACACCGTCGGGGTGCAGTACATCCGCACAGCGGCCATTCTGCAGACGCTGCTCGGCAACATCGGCCGCCCCGGCGGGGGCATCATGGCGCTGCGCGGCCACGCCTCCATCCAGGGGTCGACCGACATCCCGACCCTGTTCAACCTGCTGCCCGGCTACATCCCCATGCCGCACGCGCACAAGCAGCAGGACCTGGACGCGTTCGTGACGGCCGAGGCGGCGTCCAAGGGCTTCTGGGGCGACATGCGGTCCTACCTGGTCAGCCTGCTCAAGTCCTACTGGGGCGACGCCGCCACGGCCGAGAACGATTTCTGCTTCGACTACCTGCCGCGGCTGACCGGCTCGCACTCCACGTACGAGACGGTCATGGCCCAGCTGGAGGGCGTCTGCAAGGGCTACTTCCTCGTGGGCGAGAACCCCGCCGTCGGCTCCGCCAACGCCAAGCTGCAGCGCCTGGGCATGGCCAACCTGGACTGGCTCGTCGTCCGCGACTTCTCCCTGATCGAGAGCGCCACCTGGTGGCTGGACGGTCCGGAGATCGAGACCGGTGAGCTGCGTACCGAGGACATCGGCACCGAGGTCTTCTTCCTGCCCG
>DASSBO010000223.1:0-5424 GCA_035698655.1 Streptomyces sp. | reverse complement strand
GAATCCGCGTCGCCGATCGGGTGCGTACTCGGCGATGAAGGTGGCGGCGCCGCCGTATTCGCCGCCGGTGGAGAAGCCCTGCAGCAGGCGGCACAGGATGAGCAGGACGGGCGCCCAGAAGCCGATGCTGGCATAGCTGGGGATGAGACCCACGCAGAAGGTCGCCCCGGCCATCAGGATGATGGTGACGGCGAGCACTCTCTTGCGTCCGATGCGGTCACCCAGAGGGCCGAAGAAGGTTCCGCCGAGCGGGCGGACGAGGAACGACAGCGCGAAGGTGGCGAAGGAGGCCAGCGTCTGCACGTTGTCGCTCGCGCCGGAGTAGAAGACCTTGCCGATGGTGACGGCGAGGTAGGCGTAGACGCCGAAGTCGAACCACTCCATGGCGTTGCCCAGCGCGGAGGCCGCGACGGCACGTTTGACCGTGCGCTCGTCGCTGACGGTGATGTCGCTGCGGCGCAGTTTCGGGCTGAGCCGGCGTTCTATCGCCCGGAAGAGTTGGCGGTGACGTTTCACCGCCTCGGGGTCAGGTGCCTCGGTACTCATAGAACATCTGTTAACCGAAGGTCGGGCCCGGAAACCGGGCGGGTGTGTGGGGGGATCGTGGGGGTTCGGGTCTCAGACGGCGAGGTCCCGGATCAGTTTCGCGACGTGACCGGTGGCCTTGACGTTGTAGAGAGCGTGCTCGACCGTACCGTGCTCGTCGACGATGACGGTGGAACGGATGACTCCGGTGACAACCTTGCCGTACAGCTTCTTCCCGCCGAAGGCGCCGTAGGCCTCGAGAGTCTTCTTCTCGGGGTCGCCGACGAGGGTGACCTTCAGGTTCTCCTTGTCGCGGAACTTCGCCAGCTTCTCGGGTTTGTCCGGGGACACGCCGATGACGTCGTAGCCGGCTTCCGCGAGGACGTCGAGGTTGTCGGTGAAGTCGCACGCCTGTTTGGTGCACCCGGGGGTCATCGCCGCAGGGTAGAAGTAGACGATGACCTTGCGTCCCGCGTGCTCGGAGAGCGACACCGGCCTGCCGTCGGCGTCGGGCAGGGTGAAGCCGGGGGCGGTGTCGCCTGGCTGAAGTCGCCCGCTCATGGTGTCTCCTTCACGTCGTCGGTCGGGTGGGACGAGGGTAACGAGAAGGAGTGACGGCGATGCCGTGGGGCACGTGAGTCGTACAACTGACAGACTGTCCGTGACCAGCACCCCGCGGATGAGGGGTCACAGCACACGAGGGAGGCGCGCGGTGCCCGAGACGAGGACTCCCGCGGAGATCGAGACGGACATCGTCGGGCGGCGGCAGGATCTGGCCGCGCTGCTGGACGAGATCGCCGTGCGGGTGCACCCGAAGACGATCATGAGCGACGCGAAGGCGAAGACGGCGGCCACGCTGGACCGCACCGCCGGCCGGGCGTACGTCGCGGTGAACCGGGCGCTCTCGGACGCGAAGGCGCAGTTCGTCGACGAGGAGGGCTCGCCGCGGATGGAGCGTGTGGTGCCGGTCGCGGTGGCCGTGCTCGCGGTCGGCGGCGGCGTCGCACTGCTCACGGCACGGCGTCGGCGCCGTTGAGGAGGCCGCCGAGGGCGTGGGATACGGTCGTGCCGTGAGTTCCCAGAGCCCTGTCCCCGGTGCGCCGCAGCACGACAAACTGCCGATCCGGATGCTGCACGACCGTGTGCTGGTCCGTACCGACATCCCCGAGGGGGAGCGGCGTTCGTCGGGCGGCATCGTCATCCCGGCGACGGCGGCGGTGGGCCGCCGGCTGAACTGGGCCGAGGTCGTCGCGGTGGGGCAGAACGTGCGGACCGTCGAGCCGGGCGACCGGGTCCTCTTCGACCCGAAGGACCGCGCGGAGGTCGAGGTGCGCGGGGTCGCCTACGTGCTGATGCGCGAGCGGGACCTGCACGCGGTGGCCGCGGAGCGGCTGCAGGGGTCCGAGGACTCCACCGGCCTGTACCTGTAGTCGCTCCGGTGCCCGGTCAGTGGCCGGAGGTGGCCTTGAGGCCGACGACGGAGACCAGCAGCAGGCAGATGAAGAAGATGCGGCCGGCGGTCGCGGGTTCGCCGAGGACGATCATGCCGATCACCGCGGCGCCTGCCGCGCCGATCCCGACCCACACTCCGTAGGCGGTGCCGATGGGCAGGGTGCGGGCGGCCTGGGAGAGCAGGAACATGCTGGCGGCGAAGCCCAGGACGGTCCAGACGCTGGGCCAGAGCCGGGTGAAGCCCTCGGTGTACTTCAGGCCGATGGACCAGGCGACTTCGAGCAGGCCGGCGATGGTGAGCAGGATCCATGCCATGACGGGCACCTCCGTGTCGTACTGACGTGAGCGGGGTGCGTCGTCTTTGCGTTGGCCCGGTACGGCGCGTCTCGTCGGGCTCCGTTCGAAGCTAGCAAAGCATGCCGTCCGCGGCTAACCGCCGACGGCGCCGCCCGGCCCGGAGCCGCCTGTCGTGGTGGTGCCGCCTCCCGGCCCCCCGCCGGGACCGCCGGCTTCTCCGCCCGTCTGTCCCCTGGTCTGCGGCGGCGGGATGCTGGGCGAGGTCGGGGGCTCGGTCGGCGTGGTGGGCGGTGTGGTCGGCTCGCCGGGTGTCGTGGGCGGCTCGCTGGTGGCGGGCGGCCCGGTCGGCTCGCCGGTCTGCGGCGGCTGTGCGGAGGACGGGCCGCCGTCGGAGGTCGTGGAGGGCGCGGGGGACGGGTTGCCGCCCTCGTCCTCGTTGGTCTGCAGGGAGAAGTCCTGCACGGGTTCGCCGCTCAGCGCGTCGGCGGTGTAGGCGGCCCAGATGTGGGCCGGGAAGTCGGCGCCGTTGACGCGCGGCAGGCCGCCGGCGCCGTACAGCTTCTCGTGCCCGCCCTGCGGGTTCTGGCCCATGACGGCGATCACGGTCGACAGGCCGGGCGTGTAGCCGGCGAACCAGGCGGCGCGGTCCTCCTCCGCGGTGCCGGTCTTGCCGGCGGCGGGGCGCCCGGCGGCCTGGGCGGCCGCTCCGGTGCCGGACTCGACGACGTCCTGCAGGATCGCCGTGGTGGAGTCGGCCGCCTCGCGGCTGACGGCCCGTTCGGATTGCGGTTCGGGCACGTCGAGTGTCTCGGTGCCGTGGGTGACCTTCTGCACGAGCCGGTGGTCGGTGTGCACGCCGTGGTGGGCCAGGGTCGCGTAGGCCTCGGCCATGTCGAGGGTGGAGGCGGTCGAGACACCCAGCGAGATGGAGCCGTCGGCCGGCATGTTGGGGGTGTCCTCGGGCAGACCGAGGGCGATCGCGGTGTCCTTGACCTTCTGCGGTCCGACGTCGACGCCCATCTGTGCGAAGACGGCGTTGACGGACTTGTTCATCGCCTCGCTGACCGGGATCTGTCCGTAGGACTTGTCGTCCTCGTTCTCCGGCGCGTAGTCGGTGGTGCGGCCGTCGGCCACGACGTGCCGCCCGCTGGTGCCGTCGTAGACGGTGTCGGCCGTGATCGGGCGGCCGTCCTGGGTCTCGGCGTCGTTCTCCACGGCGGAGGCGAAGACGTACGGCTTGAACGTGGAGCCGACCTGGTAGTCGCGGCGGGTCGCGTTGTTGACGTACTGCTCCACGTAGTTCTTGCCGCCGTACATGGCGACGACGTCGCCGGTGGACGGGTCGATGGAGGTGCCGCCGGCCCGTACGTAGGAGTCGACCTTCCGGTCGTCGCTGAGCTTGGCGCGCAGCTGCTCGTGGACGGCGTCGACCAGGGCCTGCTGCTTGTCCGGGTCGATGGTCGTGGTGATGCGGTATCCGCCGTGCTGGAGTTCGTCACGGCTGAGGATGTCGTTCTCGGCCAGGTAGTCGTCGATGGCCTTGACGAGGTAGCCGCGCTGTCCGGAGAGCCGGCCCGGCGGGTGGTAGGGATCGGGCTCGGGGAACTCCATCTGCTTGCTCTTGCGCTTGCTGAGCCAGCCTTCCTCGACCATGCCGTTCAGCACGTAGTGCCAGCGGGCCACGGCGCGGTCCTTGTTGCCGGGGTTCATCCGCGTGTCGTAGGTGCCCGGCGAGTTGACGAGGGCGGCGAGGTAGGCGCCCTCGGCGGTGGTCAGGTCGGAGGCCTGCTTGCCGTAGTAGGCGTGTGCCGCCGCCTCCACTCCGTAGGCACCGCGCCCGAAGTAGACGGTGTTCAGATAGCCCTTGAGGATCTCGTCCTTGCTGACCTCGCGGTCCAGCTTCAGCGCGATGAAGAACTCCTTGACCTTGCGGGTGACGGTCCGGTCCTGGGTCAGGTAGTAGTTCTTCACGTACTGCTGGGTGATCGTCGAGCCGGACTGCTTGCCGCCGCCGGTCGCCATGTTCCAGCCGGCGCGGGCCATCGCGGTCACGTTGACGGCGGGCTCGTGGTAGAAGTTGCGGTCCTCGGCGGCCAGCACGGCGTGCTGCGTGGACTTCGGAATCTTGCTGAGGCCGACCTTCTGCCGGTTGACGTCACCCTTCCGGGCGATCTGTGAGCCGTCGGAGTACAGGTAGACGTTGGTCTGGGCCGCGGCCGCCTGGTTGGGCGCGGGGATGTCCACCAGCAGGTAACCGGCCACGAATCCCCCGGACAGCAGCAGCACGACGAACAGGAACGTGCCGAGCACGACGCGCCAGGTGGGCACGGCGCGCCGCCAGCCGGTGCGCCGCCGTGCGCCGGCTTCGGGGGCGTCCTCCTCCGGCCCGTACCAGGCGTCGTCGGCGTCGTTCGGCTCGTGGCTCATCCAGGCACTCTCCGTCCACTCCCGGGCGAATCGTGACGTACTTCCGTTGACACTGTCGCATCCTGCCGGTGAATAACCACTGGCTACCCCGATACGCGTTCGGCTAGCGTCATGCGTTCGGCCTCACACAGACGGCTGCGCGGCGGTGTCACCGGAGAAGACGGGGGAGGGCGGCGGAAGGATGCGTCTTCTCCGGCTGTACCTCTCCGTCGCCGTGAGCAGTTTCCGCCGGTATGCCACCTATCGCGTGGCCACGGCCGCGGGGGTGTTCACGAACACCGTCTTCGGTTTCGTCCTCGCCTACACCTTCATCGCCCTGTGGTCCGAGCGCCCTCACCTGGGCGGCTACGACGCGTCCCAGGCGCTGACCTACGTGTGGACCGGGCAGGCGCTGCTGGCCGGGGTGGCGCTGATGGGCGGCGGCGCCCAGGAGGACCTGCAGGAGCGGATCCGCACCGGTGACGTGGCGGTGGACCTGTACCGGCCGGTGGACCTGCAGTCGTGGTGGCTGGCGGCCGATCTGGGGCGGGCCGCTTTCCACCTGGTGGGCCGGGGCGTGGTGCCGATGGCGGTGGGTGCGGTGTTCTTCGACCTGTCGCTGCCGGCGTCGCCGCGGGTGTGGGCGCTGTTCACGGTTTCGGTGGTGCTGGCGGTCGTGGTGAGTTTCGCCTTCCACTACCTGCTGGCGCTCAGCACGTTCTGGCTGCTCGACGGCCAGGGGAT
>DASSBO010000222.1:0-6298 GCA_035698655.1 Streptomyces sp. | reverse complement strand
GCCATGGGCGCGAGCTTCTCCACCAGGGTGACGAAGAGGGCGAGTCCCCGCTGCTCGCCCTGCCCTCCGTTCAGCGCGGCGTCCATGGTCTGCAAAGTCGTCTCACGGGTCGCGGCGTCCCGCTCGGTGGCCAGCGCAAGTCGCACCGCGACGTACGCGGGCAGTTGCAGTCGCGGGAAGCTGGGGATCTCGGCGCTCAGCTGGAAGACGACCCGGGCCAGCAGGTCCACCACGCCCTGCACATCATCGCCCAGTTGCTCGCAGTCGACCTGGGCTCGGTAGGTGTGCTGTGCCTGGTCGTGCAAGTGGTCCAACAGGGAGCTCTTGCCGCTGCCGTGGCCGCCCAGGAGGACGAGGGGCTCCGTCCCGCGGACCCGTCTCGCATCATGCAGGAGATGCTCGGCGAACCATCCGCTCACCAGGAGGTCGCGCCCGGATCTCCCTGCCCAAGTTTCATCCCCCATCAGCCTCTCCCCGTTCAGCAAATGGCTGGCCTCAAGGTATCGCACAGTGATCCGGACCACAGGAGAGTTCACGGAACGATCCCCCCGGCTGCTCAGTTGCGCCCCCTGGCCGACGCGGCCTGGCGGATCTGCTCCGTGGCCGCGCGGAAGGCGGGTGCGGCGCGGGCGAAGTAGTCGAACAGCAGTGCCCGTTCGTCCGGCGTGTACCGCGCCAGTACATCGGCCACGTGATGGCGGGCCGGCTCGACCACCTGGGCGATCCGGTCGACGGCGCCGGGAACAGGCTCGACCACGACACGCCGCCGGTCCCGGGGGTCTGCGCCGCGGCGGGCGTAACCGGCCTTCTCCAGACGGTCGATCAGGCGGGTGGTGGCACCCGTCGTCAGGCCCGTCCGCGTCGCCAGTTCGCCCGAGGTGAGGCTGCCCTCGCGAGCGATCAGGCTGAACGCGTACCACTCCGTCGGGTGCAGTCCGGCGGCCTCGGCGCCGGCCAGGCTCTGCAGGCCCACCGCGTCGAGGTACTGCCGGAAGACGACGTGTTCGGCCCGGCCGTCGGGCTTCGTTGCCATGTGCGGACGCTCCTCCTGGCATTTATCTGCACAAGGACAGATACTGCATGTGTCAAAGTTCTGTTCAGTCTAGCGAGAAGGGCGTGATCCTCCATGCCACACGGTGAAGACATCACCGCCGTCAAGGCCGTCCTGCAGGGGCTCGTGGACGCCTGGGGGCGCGGCGACGCCGAGGCGTACGGGGCGATGTTCACCGAGGACGCCGGCTACACGACGTTCGTCGGCACCTTCTACCAGGGACGCCGGGACATCGTGAACAGTCACCGCATCCTGTTCGCGAAGTTCCTTCACGGCACGCAACTCGCCGACGAGATCGTCGACATCAGCTTCCCGAGTCCCGGCGTCGCCGTCGTGAACGGGCGCGGTGACACCTACAAGGGCGAGCGACCGGACAAGCTCACCAAGGTCCAGACGTACACGCTGGTCAGGCAGGAGGACGGGCAGTGGCGCATCGCCGCGTTCCACAACACCAAACGCAAGCCGCTGCTCGAGTCCCTCTCCTACAGGTTCGCTCCCGGTCTGCGGCCCGGCGCCGGCAGGTGAGTCCGCAGGCGGTCACAGGTCTCAGTCGCCGGCGAGCAACTGTTCGCGCAGGATGTCGGCGTGCCCGCAGTGGTGGGCCAGCTCGCGCAGGACCTGCAGGTACACCCAGCGCAGCGTGCGCGGACCGGCCCGATGGCCGGTCACGACGGTCTCCAGCGGCAGGTCGGCGACCGCCGCACGGGCCCTCGCGCAGGCATCCCGGTGGGCCGCCGTGACTGAGGCGACGGTGTCGTCCTCAGCGAGTCGGAAGGACTCCTCCGGGCTCTGCACCAGGCCGAGATCCCGGCGGGATGTGCCGCCGACGCACTCCTCGAACCACACGCGCTGCATCCACGTGACGTGTCTGAGCAGGCCGAGCAGCGTCGTCGCCGACGAGACGAGTCGGCGGCGGGCCTGCTCCTCGGTCAGGCCGTCGAGGGTCGCCTCCAGGGCGCTGCGGTACTCCTCGACGAACGCGTCGAGCTGGGTGCGTTCGTCGTCCAGCGGCACATCGAATGAGCTCATCGGCGCCTCCCATCGATGATCCTAGGACGGGTCCTGACGTCTGCTGCTGTGCGAGCGGGCGTTTGCCGACCGCATGCCGTCGGGTAGGCGAGGCTGATGACCACACTGACTTTGAGCGAAGAAGTCATGCTGCTGTCCCTCGATGACGACAGCGGCGTTGCGAAGGGCCGGGGGAACGTCGGCTGGGCCGCCGGGGGCGGCATCCTGGTGGAGCTGACGCTGCGCGGACGCATCGACATCGGGGACGACCGGGTCAGCGTGCGGGACGCCGATCCGACGGGGGTGCCCTACCTGGACGAGCAGCTCGCCCGCATCGTCGACCACGGCCGGCCGTGGAAGGTGGCGGACTGCCTGCGCGCGGTCGCGAAGGACGCGGCGGGCGAAGCCACACAGGCGCTGGTCGACCGGGGGCTGCTGCGCGAGGAGACGAAGCGGGTTCTCGGGCTGTTCCCGACCCGCCGCTATCCGGAGGTGGACGGCGCCGGCGAGGCGGAGGTCCGCCGCCGCCTGGACGGCGTGGTCCTGGAGGGTATCGATCCCGACGAGCGGACCGCCTCCCTCGTCGCTCTGCTGCACGGCGCGCGGTTGCGGGAACTGGCCTTCCCGCAGCGTGAGGGGCGCAAGCAGGTCGAGGCACGGATGACGGAGATCTCCGACGGCCAGTGGGTGCAGCCGGCGGTGCGGCGGGCCATCGACCAGGCACAGGCCGCGATGGTGGCCGTCATGGTCGCCACGACGAGCGCGTCCATCGCCGCGACCTGACGGTGCCCCGGGGTGCCGTCTCCCGCAGGCGAACGTCACGAGCGTTCGTGCATTTTCGTGCCGGGCCCCAGACTTCGCTTCCGGTTCCAGGCGGTACGGCGGTTCGCAGATTCGGACGACGCGGTGTCGTCCAAGGACAGAGCCGGCTCGGCGTCGCAGATCTCTGCCATTTTGATGCTACTAGCCGTCAATTTTCTGTCGAGCATTTGTGTAATCTGTTGCCATGAGCAGTGAGCTTGAGGGAGACCGAGTCGCAGCACTGCTGGCGGAGGCCAAGCTCGCGGCGGCGTTCGACGACCCCGCGGAGCGGGTGCGGCTGCGGAAGGCGGCCGGGCTGTCGCTGGAACAGGTCGCCCGGGCCGTGGGAGTGGGCCGGCAGACGGTGGCGAACTGGGAGGCCGGCGGCATGCCGTCCTCGCCCTCGCGGGGAAAGTATCTGCGACTGCTGGAGGGTCTCGCGCAGATCCACCCCGTCCCCCGCACCGAAACCCGATCGGCGCCGGCCGAAGCCGCACCGCGGACCGGCGCCGACGGCCCGGCTGCCCGGCCCGCGGAGAGCCCGGCGGCGCGGGAGGCGCGGGCCGGGCACGCCCGGCAGCAGGCGCGGCGGCGCACGAGCTCCGCGGACCAGGTACGCAGTGAGCTGCGCGAGACGATCGCGACGGCCGTCGAACAGGAGCTGACCAAGGCCGGCGGGGATGCGGACGCCGCCTCGGCGGCACTGGTCAAGCGGGCCATCCCCGACGTGATGGGCCTGTTCGCCCGGACTCGGGCGGGGGCGCGGTATGAGTACACCGCCTACCCGGCGCTGCCGGACATCCTGCGCAAGCCGTCGAAGACCGACCCGGACCTGATCTGGGAGGCACGGCCGTCCTGGCGGCACCTGGGCTACCGGCGGCACCCCGACGGCGAGCTGGACGTGACGGCGCTGGACGTGAACGCCGCCTACCTCTCGGCGTTGAAGACCTGGCTGCCCATCGGCAAACTCACCCACACCGCCGGCGACGAGTACGACCGCAAGAGGTCCGGGGTGTACCTGATCACGCCGCCCGGCTGGGAGTACCCGCACCTGCCCTCCCCCTTGGGTGACCGGGAGGAAGGCGGGCCGCTGTGGGTCACCGACGCGACGCTGCGGCTGCTGCTGCGCCTCGCGGGCCCCAGGCACCGGCTCGTCGACGCCCCCGTCATCCACGAGTCCTGGACCTCTGCCGCCACGGAGACGTTCCTGGACAGCCTGCGGCAACTGCTGGCCGGTGTACGCGCCGACGCCCTGGAGCAGGGTGACGATGTGACCGCCGCGTATGTGAAGGCGATGTACGCCAAGTTCGTCTCCACCCTCGGCGAGTCCTCGCACAACCGGGAGATCGCCCGCCCGGACTGGATGCACCTGATCAGGTCTCAGGCCTTCGCGAATCTGTGGTCCCGCGCCTACAAGGCACACCAGGCCGGGCTCACCGTCATCTCCGCCCTCGGCACCGACGAGTTGCACGTCGCAGGTGACTGGCGGCAGGTGTGGAGTCAGGGGCGGGGCCTGGCTGAGATGAAGGTCAAGACCGACCGCGACGGGGCCCCGGTCGTCTACGGCGTCACCGCCGGCGGCGGCCGCTGATGGCCGGGCGCTGGCACGACTTCGGCCAGTACAACGCCCAGGGGGTGACGGGGGCGTACGCGCTGGGCGTCGGGATCGAGCGCATGGTCACCGGCATCTCCTCCTCACCCGACTCGGAGCGCGGTATCGCCGCCCGGCTGCGCTACCTCACCGCCTCCGCCGCCGGCTACGCCGCGATGGAACGTGCCGGGATCAGCGTGACCCGCAGGACGCTGTACGCGTGGCTGGCCGAAGAACGCTCCCCCAGCCCCGCCAACCGAGCCAGGCTGGACGACGCCTACTGGGATCTGCGCCGGCACAACGTCGCCGCGGACCTCAAACGCCGCCTGATGGCCCGGGGCGGCACCCGTATCGAGATCGACCCCGTCGACCAGACCAACGTCGCCCCGCGGCATCGCCGCGACCTGTCCGTGCGCCGCCTGACCGTGCGCCCCCGCTACTGGGACGCGGCCGTCGACGCCTGGCTCGCCGACGACGAAGAAGGACTGGACGCCGTCTGGGACGACATCATCCGGGAACTGGGGAGCGAGTACGACTCCTACTCCTACGTCTCCTCCGTCGGCTGGAACGCCTGAACCAGGCCGTCGGCCCCGGCTCGCCGCGGGCGAGCCGGGGCCGGCGGCCGGTGAGCCGGCCGGGCCGGCTACTTGTCGTTCCTTCGAAGGGCGGCGAGGTTGTCGTAGCCGATCTTCGCGTACCGCAGCGACTGGCTCAAATCGGTGGAACTGGGTGCGTTGTCCTGCTCGACCATCGGGTTGTGGTAGTTCCGGTCGCCGACGCGGGTGAAGAACGTCTCGTAGTCGATGTCACCGGTGCCGAAGGCCACCATGTCGTAGCCCGACCCGTTCGTGGCGTTGTGCGTGCCGTCCTTGGCGTGGAAGAGCGGGTAGCGCCTGCGGTGGTGCGCGACGAGACCGGCGGGGTCGAAGACGTTCTCCTGTGTGGAGCCGTCGTGGGCGGTGTAGGTGTGGAACTTGTACTGGGCCACGTGTGCCCAGTAGATGTCCATCTCCAGCCAGACGTTCTTCGGGTCGGAGATCTGGAGGAAGTACTCGAGCTTGCGGATGCCGGAGCTGCGGGTCGGGCGGCCCTGGTCGTCCAGCGGGCCGCCGTCGATGAGGAAACCGTAGGCCGAGTCGTGGTTGTGCGTGTAGAGCTTGATGCCCTCGCGGCGGGCCATCCCGCCCAGGTAGTTCCACTTGTCGGCTGCCACGTCCCAGTCGGCCTTGTAGGCGCTGCCGGTGGGGTCCCCACCAGTGCCCATGTGGTCCATGCCGAGGATGTTGGCGATCTCCAGGTGCTTCTTGAAGGTGTCCCGGTCGGAGGACGTCAGCGGCCAGGAACCCGGGATGAAGCCGTGGTTGCCCTGTGCCCGCAGGCCGTACTCGACGAGCCAGGAGCGCAGCAGCCTGGCTCCCTCGACGGATTCCAGGTTGGCGCCGCCAGGGGCGTTGGGGTGCTGGCGGTAGCCGGCGAACTCCACCTGCTTGTAGCCGTACCGCGCGAGTTCCTTGAAGACTTCGCGGAAGCCGGAGGGCAGGTCGGTGGAGAACGGGTCACGGCCCGTGGCGTCGCGGACGGTGTAAAGGATGATGCCGCGCTTGGAGACGGGAACCAGGACGCTTCCCCTGTGGTCGCCGCTCTTGCCCGGGTCGGGCGTCGTCTGGGCCGCCAGCGCAGGTGACGCGCCGAAGACGGGCGCCGCGATGGCCGCGGCCCCGGCGGCGGTGCAGGTGCTCAGGAAGCGGCGGCGGTCGATGCCGAGGCTGCGGCGCAGCGCCTCGTCGCCACGGGCGTGTTCGGGCTGGTGATGGGTCACTGTTTCTCCTGGTGGGTTGAAATGGACC
>DASSBO010000221.1:0-3869 GCA_035698655.1 Streptomyces sp. | reverse complement strand
CGATGCGGGAGGCGGTGCCGCAACTGTGCGTCGGTGTGGTGTGGGCGGCGCTGCTGGTGGGCGCGCTCACCTTCACCGCGCCGCCGCTGGCCCTCGCCGTGCTCGTCGCGCTGCCGGTGCTCGTGGTCGGCTGCCGCTGGTACTACCGCAGGGCGCCCGGCGCCTACCGGTCGGAGGCCGCCGGGTATGCGGCGGTGGCCGCCGCACTGGCGGAGACCGTCGACGCCGGCCGCACCGTGGAGGCGCACCGGCTGGGCGGCCGCCGGGTCGCGCTGTCCGAACAGCGCGTGAAGGAGTGGACCGCGTGGGAGCGGTACACGCTGTGGCTGCGCACGATTCTCTTCCCCACCGTCAACCTCACCAACGTGCTGGTCCTGGGCGCGGTGCTGATGCTGGGCGGCGTGTTCGTGCTGCACGGCTGGATCGGCGTCGGGCAGCTGACCACGGGCGCGCTGCTCGCCCAGATGCTGGTCGAACCGGTCGGCCTGATCCTGCGCTGGTACGACGAGTTGCAGGTCGCCCAGGTGTCGCTGGCGCGCCTGGTCGGCGTGCGGGAGATCGCACCGGAGGAGGGCGACGCGGCCGTGGTGCCCGAGGGGCGGCGGATGCGTGCGGACGAGGTCCGCTTCGGCTACCAGCCGGGCAACGACGTGCTGCACGGCGTCAGTCTGGACGTGCGGCCGGGCACCCGGCTGGCGCTGGTCGGCCCCTCGGGTGCCGGCAAGTCCACCCTGGGCAGGCTGCTCGCCGGCATCTACGCGCCACGCGAGGGCGAGGTCACTCTCGGGGGTGCCCGGCTGGAGCGGATGCCGGCCGAGCGGGTACGCGGCCATGTCGCACTGGTCAACCAGGAGCACCACGTCTTCGTGGGCTCGCTGCGCGACAACCTGCTGCTGGCGCGGCCGGACGCCTCGGACGCCACCTTGTGGTCCGCGCTCACGGCGGTGGGCGCGGACGGCTGGGCACGCAGCCTGCCGGACGCCCTCGACGGCGAGGTGGGTTCGGGCGGCCACCCGGTCTCCCCCGCCCAGGCCCAGCAGATCGCGCTGGCCCGGCTGGTGCTGGCCGACCCGCACACCCTGGTGCTGGACGAGGCGACGTCGCTGCTGGACCCGCGGGCCGCCCGGCATCTGGAACGCTCGCTGGCCCGGGTGCTGGAGGGCCGCACCGTCATTGCGATCGCGCACCGCCTGCACACCGCGCACGACGCCGACCTCATCGCCGTCGTGGAGGAGGGCCGGATCAGCGAACTGGGCAGCCACGACGCGCTGGTGGGGGCCGACGGCGCCTACGCGGCGCTGTGGCGGTCCTGGCACGGGTGAACCGGTCCGGTGCCGCGGCGCGGGCCGGCGGAGGGTCAGACGAAGAAGCCGAGCGCCGCCAGCCCGCCGGCACCGCCGATCACCATGAACAGCGGCATCAGCACCTTCACCTCGACCCAGGCCCCGGCGCGGAACCGCATGAAGCGGGGGGTGCCCAGCGGGTACCAGCGCTTGCCGCCGATCGGCAGCGGCCACAGGATCGGTGAGCCGGAGACGGTCAGGGCGTCCCCGATGCTGTGGACGACCGCGCCCAGCACGATGGGGATGCCCAGCCACAGGTAGTCGGGGGTGCCGGCGGGAAAGAGCCAGTGGGCGCCGTTGCCGGGCTGGGCGAGCACCCGGGCCAGGATCCAGGCGCTGGTGGCGCCGAGCAGCCAGACCAGCACGTTGCTGCCGGAGCCGCGGGCGGCGCGCCACAGCAGTCCCTCGACGGCGAGCACCATGTGGACGAAGAGGATTCCCAGCACCACCCAGTGGCCGCCCCAGGCGGCACCGGCGGAGAACATGGCACCGAGCAGCAGCGCCCACAGCCCGGTGTGGGTCAGCGTGCGGTGACCGCCGTTGCGGTGCCGCTCGCGCCGGGCACGGGTGGCGTTGTAGACGCTCTCCGAGAGCTGCCCGACCACCAGGCACAGTCCGTGGGACAGCGGGCCGAAGGCGCGGGAGATGGTGGCCGACTTCTGGTCGAGGTCCGGGGCGAGCGCCGCCCCGGCACAGATGAGGGTGCCTATGACCAGGACGGGCCACGGCATCGGGTGGTCGAGCAGCGCCGCGGCGGCTCCCGCGCTCAGCCAGGCCGCTGCTCCGGAGAGCGAGTGCGCCGGTCCCATCATGTCGTGATCCCCCACCCCTGTGTGTGCCGTCGCCGTCGCCGGCCGTGTGTCCGGCGCCACAGCGTAGCGTTCGATGATCACCGGCTGCGCACCGGTTCCCCCCGAGCGGGCTCGGACAGGCAAGATGGAGGGCGTGACTGCCACCCTTGCCGACCAGATTCCGTCCGAAGCCGATCCCGACACCCTCTTCGAGGCCTTCTCCAGCTGGACCGAGGAGCGCGGCATCTCGCTGTACCCGGCCCAGGAGGAGGCGCTGATCGAGGTGGTCTCCGGGGCGAACGTGATCCTGGCGACGCCCACCGGTTCGGGGAAGTCGCTGGTGGCCGCGGGAGCGCACTTCGCCGCGCTGGCCAGGGACGAGGTCACCTTCTACACGGCGCCGATCAAGGCGCTGGTGTCGGAGAAGTTCTTCGACCTGTGCAAGATCTTCGGGACCGAGAACGTCGGAATGCTGACCGGTGACGCGTCCGTCAACGCGGACGCCCCGGTGATCTGCTGCACCGCGGAGGTGCTGGCGTCCATCGCCCTGCGGGACGGGGCGGAGGCGGACATCGGCCAGGTGGTCATGGACGAGTTCCACTTCTACGCGGAGCCGGACCGCGGCTGGGCGTGGCAGGTGCCGCTGCTGGAGCTGCCGCAGGCCCAGTTCGTGCTGATGTCCGCGACGCTGGGTGACGTCAGCCGGTTCGAGGAGGATCTGACGCGCCGCACCGGCCGGGAGACGGCGGTGGTGCGCTCGGCCACCCGCCCGGTCCCACTGAGTTACGAGTACCGCGCGACGGGCATGACCGAGACGCTCACCGAACTGCTGGAGACCCGTCAGGCGCCGGTGTACATCGTGCACTTCACCCAGGCGCAGGCCGTCGAGCGTGCCCAGGCGCTGACCAGCATCAACATGTGCACCCGGGCGGAGAAGGACGAGATCGCCGAGGTCATCGGCAACTTCCGTTTCAGCACGCGGTTCGGCCGCAACCTGTCGCGGTACGTGCGGCACGGCATCGGCGTGCACCACGCGGGGATGCTGCCGAAGTACCGCCGGCTGGTGGAGCGGCTGGCGCAGGCGGGGCTGCTGAAGGTCATCTGCGGGACCGACACCCTCGGGGTCGGCGTCAACGTGCCGATCCGCACGGTGCTGTTCACCGCGCTGAGCAAGTACGACGGGACGCGGGTGCGCACGCTGCGCGCCCGCGAGTTCCACCAGATCGCCGGGCGGGCCGGCCGTGCCGGGTTCGACACCTCCGGCCTCGTCGTGGCGCAGGCGCCCGAGCACGTCATCGAGAACGAGAAGGCCCTCGCCAAGGCCGGCGACGACCCGAAGAAGCGCCGGAAGGTGGTCCGCAAGAAGGCGCCGGAGGGCTTCGTCAACTGGAGCGAGCAGACCTACCAGAAGCTGATCGCCGCCGATCCCGAGCCGCTGACCTCGCGGTTCCGCGTCACCCACGCGATGCTGCTGTCCGTCATCGCCCGGCCGGGCAACGCCTTCGAGGCGATGCGCAAACTGCTGGAGGACAACCACGAGGACCGCCGCTCCCAGCTGCGGCACATCCGGCGGGCCATCGCCATCTACCGGTCGCTGCTGGACGGCGGAGTGGTGGAGCAGCTGGACGAGCCGGACGCCGAGGGCCGGACGATCCGGCTGACGGTCGACCTGCAGCAGAACTTCGCGCTCAGCCAGCCGCTGTCGACCTTCGCGCTGGCCGCCTTCGACCTGCTG
>DASSBO010000220.1:0-16871 GCA_035698655.1 Streptomyces sp. | reverse complement strand
GAAAGTTGCTGTCGTGCTGATCGCCCGTTCCGTGGCCCTGTTCCTCGTTGCTGCACTGTTCGAGATCGGTGGCGCCTGGCTGGTCTGGCAAGGGGTGCGCGAGCACCGGGGGTGGATCTGGATCGGTGCCGGCGTCATCGCGCTCGGCGTCTACGGCTTCGTCGCCACCCTCCAGCCCGACGCGCACTTCGGTCGCATCCTGGCCGCCTACGGCGGCGTCTTCGTCGCCGGGTCCCTCCTCTGGGGAATGGCCTTCGACGGCTACCGACCCGACCGCTTCGACGTCATCGGCGCGCTGATCTGCCTCGCAGGAATGGCCGTGATCATGTATGCGCCGCGCGGCCGCTGACCGTTCTCATCGCACCGGCGAAAGGCCACCACCCCATGCCTGCGTCCTCCTTCGGTCCCCGCACAGTCCTGGTCACCGGCGCTTCGTCCGGCATCGGCCAGGCCACCGCCCGCTTCTTCGTCCAGCGGGGTGCTCGGGTCTTCGGCACCTCCCGCACGCCACGGCCCGATCCGTACGGCGTCGAGATGCTTCCCCTCGACCTCCGGGATCAGGAATCGGTCCAGGAGTGTGTCGATGCGGTACTCGCCCGTGCGGGTCGCATCGATGTGCTGGTCAACAACGCCGGCGTCATGCAGGAAGGCTTCACCGAAGAGACGACCCTCACCGATGCCCAAGCCGTCATGGACACCAACTTTTTCGGGGCAGTGCGCGTCACCCGCGCGGTGCTGCCCGGCATGCGCGAGCACCGGCAGGGCCGCATCCTCAACGTCGGGTCCTTGGCCGCATGGGTGGGTGAACCCGGAGAAGGCTTCTACGCCGCCTCCAAGGCCGCCCTCGCCCGCTACACCGAATCCCTACGCCACGAGGTGTGGCACCTGGGCATCCAGGTCGCCCTCGTCGAGCCGGGCGCCTTCACCACTGGCGTACTGGGCTCCGCCACCACCACGCCGAACACATCGATCCCCGACTACGACGGCCCCCGCGAGGCCGCCCGGCAGACCCTCCACCAAGCCCTCCAGGAGGGAGGGAATCTGTCCAAGGCCGCTGAGCGCATCTGCGCCGTCGCCCGGCTGCCCGCGCTGCGAGGACGCTACGGCACCGGACGGGGCACCATCGCCGTCCCGCTGCTGAAAACGCTGCTGCCGCAACGCTCCTTCGACGCCCTCCTGCGCCGCGGTTACCGCCTGCCGCCGTGAGCTGTCTGCCGCCCCGCCACTGGTGGATACGACGCCGAAGCGAGGACGTTGCGTGAGCGATGCGTGAGCGGACGTCTCAGCACACGCCGTCCTGGGGCGGATGCGTCGGCAGGTCAGGAAGCCGCTGACCTGCACAGAAGGGGATCCGGCAGGAAGCCACGCGACGCTCCGGCAGCAGGTCGCGGGAACTTTTGATCCGTTGGTTGTGGGTTCGAGTCCCACACGACCTACCGCGAAGCCCCAGGTCACACGTCAAGTGGCCTGGGGCTTTCGGCATCAGCTTGTCGGCGTCGGGTGAGGACGGCCTCCGGCTGCCTCGTTCCGTCAGTGCGCTGTGCTCCATCAGGGTCGTTCCGGCTCGGTGAATCCGCGCCGCGCTGAGCGGAAGGCACCGACACCGAGGCGACCTGCCTAGGTTTTGTGCTGCATCGGAGCGCGACCTCTCCCGCAGGACGGCGGCAGGTCCACCGGTGCGGTCTTCCGCTCCTGCGAGGGCAGGAGTCCCAGGTATGCAGAGAGGTTGCGAGATGGTGCTGCACGCGAGTACGCGCACGGTGGCCGTGATGGCGGTGACCGGGCTGATGGTGGCCGGGGCGGCGGGGACGGCCACGGCGTCTCAGGCCCAGTGGCCGCACGAGGGCCCGTACAAGGGGAAGGTCGTCTCCCCGACCGGTCTGAACGTCCGCACCGGGCCCACCACCCGTCACCGGGTCCTGGACGTGCTGCCCCACGGCACGGTCGTGAAGATCAAGTGCAAGGTCAACGGCCAGAACGTCGACGGCAACCCGCGCTGGTACAAGCTGGAAGACAAACGCTTCGCCAAGGGCTTCGCCTCGGCCCGCTACATCCGCAACATCGGCCCCGCACCGCGCCTGTGCCGGCACCAGCCGCACATGATGAAGGACTCCCAGGAGCAGAACTGGAAGGAGTTCGGCCAGCCGATGGGCTGACCGTCCCCCCTGGGAAACACCACGGCTTCTGTGGCCGGCGCATCAACCTTTGCCGATGCGCCGGCCGCATGGTCCACGGCGCCCGCTGCACCCTGAAGACGTGGCCACCACCACGTGTGGGCCGCAGCAAGAGATGGGGTCGAGGCATGGACGGGGTTTACGAGACGCTGCGGGGGCTCCTGCTTGCAGCGGAGAGCGCGGCCCCGGGCTCGTCGGTCGACACGGCGGTCGCGCGGTTGGCGGACCAGGTCGGCGCCCGGCAGGCCGGGTTCTGGGTGGTGGACCTGACCGGGCGTGCCGTGCTGAGGCTGACCACGGCCGGCACCGAGGACCGCCTGGACAAGCCCGCATCGGTTCCGCTGGAAGGCAGCGACTACCAGGCGGCACTGACCGGCCTCCGGCCGCGGCTGATCGAAGACGCGGAGCGCGGCGGTTTCCGCATGATCGCGCCCGTCACCCACCGCGGCGATGCGATCGGCCTGCTGGAGCTCGGCTGGGCCGGGCCGCCCTCCGCCGGTGTCATGGGCCAAGTGGCTGCCGCGGCGCACATGCTGGCCTATCTCCTCATCGCCGACCAGCGCTTCACCGACCGTTACACCTGGGGCAAACCCATCCGCCCCCGCAGCCTGGCCGCCGAAATACAGCGGAACCTCCTGCCGCCGTCACTGTCCTGCCAGGCAACACAGTTCTCTCTGTGCGGGCACGTGGAACCCTCCGGCGGTGCCAGCGGCGACACCTTCGACTACGCGCTCGACAGCGAGGCACTCTTCCTCTCGGTCACCGACCCCATGGGCCACGACATGGCCGCTGCCGTCGCCGCAAGTGTGCTCACCGGGGCCGTGCGCCAGGCCCGCGGTTCGGGCGCCGACCTGCTCACCCAGGCCGCGAGGATCGACGAAGCCCTCCTCCACCACGACGAGGGTCATGCCACCGGACAGCTCCTGCGCATCAACCTGACCGACGGGGCCACCCAGTTCGTCAACGCCGGACACCCCTGGCCCTTCCGGCTCCGCGACGGACACCCGCAAGAGATCCCGTGCCACATCGACCAGCCCTTCGGACTGCCCTTCCCCCACACCTACCGGCTCCAGCACCTCGACCTGCGCCCCGGCGACCGACTCGTCTTCTTCACCGACGGCATGCTCGAACGCGGCTCCACCAGCCTGAACCTCCCGAGCCTGCTGACCGCCACCCACAGGCTGCGACCACGCGAAGCGGCGCTCGCCCTGACCGCCGCCGCCGTCGAAGCCAATGCGGGAGTCCTGGAGGACGACGCCACAGCCGTCTGCCTCGACTGGCACGGCACCCCACCCCACTGAGTCCGATTACGATGGGCGCAAGCCCAGTGACCTCTCGATTCGTCTGCCGTGAATGTGCTGCCGAGCCTTCTTGAAGAGGAAACGGCGGAGCCGGGGCGTCACGTGACACGAGACCCGGCGATGGTGATGCGCCACGACAACGAGCCCCTGTTCGCCTCACTTCTCGAAGCCTGTCACGTGATGTCCCTCGAGGACCTTCCCGACCAGTTGCGGCAGAGCGCGGAACTGGCGGGGATGCACGGTCTGCGGATCTACGTCGCAGACCTGCAAGAGGACGTGCTGCGGCTGCTGACCGGGCGCGGGGCGGACGCCGGGGAAAGCTCCGGAGAATCGCTCACGGAGTTGTGCATCGACGCGACCGCGGCCGGCAGGGCCTTCCAGTCCGTGCAGCCGGTGCGGGACGCGGACGAGGGCGGAGACTGCTGGTGGGTGCCTCTGCGGGACGGCGCCGAGCGAGTCGGGGTGCTTCGCGTGGACCGGGACGGCAGCGGCGAGCAGGCGAGTCCGGTCCTGCGGCAGCTGGCCGCTCTGGTCACGATGATCATTCTGTCCAAGCGTTCGAGCAGCGATGCCTACGCCAGGCGGGTGCGGACTCGCCCGATGAACGTGGCGGCCGAGATGCAGTGGAACCTGATGCCGCCCCGGGCCTTCGCCAACGACCGGGTGGCCATCAGCGCCACGCTTGAGCCGGCTTACGAGATCGGCGGGGACGCTTTCGACTACGCGCTGTCCGGGGACACCGTCCACCTGGGGATCTTCGACGCGACGGGGCACGATGTCCCCGCGGGACTGACCGCCAACCTGGCCGTGGCCGCCTGCCGCAACCACCGGCGTCAGGGCACCGAGCTGGCCGGGATCGGCAAGGGGATCGAGAGCACGCTCCTCGAGGAGCTGCACCCCGACCGGTACGTCACCGCCCTGCTGGCGGACCTGGACATCCGCACCGGACGGCTCAGCTGGATCAGTCACGGCCGCCACCCACCCGTGATCATCCGCGACGGTTCCTGGGACACCCCGACCGCGCACACGCCGGGCCACCCGCTGGGCAGCGACTTGGGCGTGGAAGCTCACCTGTCCCAGGAACAGCTCCAGCCGGGCGACCGCGTCGTCCTCTATACCGACGGGATCACAGAGACGCACAGCCCCGGCGGCGAAGAATTCGGCCTCGACCGTTTCATGTCCTTCCTCATCGGTCACAATGCCGAGGGCATGCCCGTCCCCGAGACGCTGCGGCGGCTGGTGCACACCAGCCTCGACTATCACCACGGCGGCCTCCAGGACGACGCCACCGTGCTGTTTCTGGAATGGCGGGGCCCACGCGCCCGATTCGACGGCTCCGAGACACCGGCCGAACTCATCTCCCACCCCGACTGAGACATCGATACACACCGCGGGCGCGACATCGCCCGCACCATCACCCGGCTGTGCGGGTGCCGTGCAGGGGAGTCGGGCGTACGTTTTTCGTAGACGGTCGAAGCTGTTGATCATCACATGGCTACGGTGTTGGTTCTGATGGACAGCGCACTGGCTGAAGCTGTTCGCACGAGCGGGGCCTCCGGGGCGCTGCTGTACACGCTGCCGCCGCCGGGAGAGGACGGCCTGTGGCTGGCGGCCATGACGGGTGCCTCCAGTGACATCGCGGCTCCTTGGCTCCGTATCGGTCTCGACGATCCGGTGCCGGTCGCTGACGCGGTGCGTGAGCAGCGGCTGGTGTGGGTTTCCGGGCAGGAGGAGATGGCGCGCTGCTACCCGCAGACGGCGCTGGTGCTGCCCTATGACTATGCCGTGGCCGCAGCCCCGGTCCTGTCGGAGACGCGGGTGCTGGGCGGCCTGGTCCTGCTGTTGCCGGGGGCGCATCCGCCGCAGCTGAGCGCCGCTGAGCGCGACGCCGTCGAGGTGGCCTGCCGCCGGCTGGGCGACACGCTCCGGCAGGCCGTGGACCTCGGCCGGCCGCTGCTGCCTGACGGTCCGCCCCACATCGTGCCCCTGCCCGCCGCACGGGAGGGGCCGGCAGACGACGCGGGGGCGTCGGCGTTCATCGACCGCCTGCCGGGTGGATCCTGCACGCTGGGCCTGGACGGCCGCGTCGTCCACCTCTCCGCGGCCGCGGCCGAACTGGTGGGCGTGGCTGCGGCGGATCTGCTGGGCAAGGTGCCGTGGGAGGCGCTGCCGTGGATGCATCTCCCGGAAGCAGAGGACAGCTACCGGGAGGCGTTGGTCAGCCGGCGGCCGACGTCGTTCGCTGTGCTGCGTCCGCCCCGGACGTGGCTGTCGTTCTCGCTGTTCCCGGATTCCTCCGGCATCAGTGTGCGTATCGTCCCGGTCGAGGCGGCTGAGGAGACGCCTGCGACTCCGCCCAGGGCCGGCAGCGGGCCGAGCCGGCTGGTCGTGCTCTCCCACCTGATGCATCTGGCGACCAGGCTGACCGAGGCGGTCAGTGTGGAGGACGTGATCGAGCAGACCGCCGACCACCTGCTGCCCCCGCTGGGTGCCCAGGCGATGGCGATGATGGCCGCGGACGAGGGACGACTGCGGGTCCTCGGACACCGCGGCTACCGGGACGAGACCATTGCGAGCCTGGACGGCGTCCCCCTGACCTCGGAGGCCCC
The DNA here is from genome assembly GCA_035698655.1 of Streptomyces sp. GTDB lineage: Bacteria > Actinomycetota > Actinomycetes > Streptomycetales > Streptomycetaceae > Streptomyces. Next base: position 10,787 of record DASSBO010000220.1, on the reverse strand, counting down.
GGCCTGCCGGGTCACGGCCACCGGCGAGCCGTCCTTCTTCACCGGCCCCGACGACCTGCTCGACGCCTATCCCTCGATCGTGCACCAGCGGGACAAGAGGGCACGGGCCTTCCTTCCGTTGATCGCCTCCGGCCGGCCGATCGGCACTCTCCTGCTCGCCTATGACGACGCCCGTCTCTTCCCGCCGGGTGAGCGTGCCATCCTCACCTCCCTGGCCGGGCTGGTGGGCCAGGCCCTGGACCGCGCCAGGCTCTACGACGCCAACTACGACCTGGCCCGCCATCTGCAGTCCGCCCTGCTGCCCCACACCCTGCCCCTGATCCCCGGGCTGCGGGTGACCGCCCGGTACCTGCCTGCCGCCCGCGGCCTGGGCGTCGGCGGCGACTTCTACGACCTCATCCGCCTCGGCCGGCACACTGCGGCCGCTGCCATCGGTGACGTGCAGGGCCACAACGTGGACGCCGCCGCGCTCATGGGCCAGGTCCGCACCGCCGTCCACTCCCAGGCCAACGCGGGCGCAACCCCCGGCGACGTCCTCTCCGCCACCAACCGGCTCCTCACCGACCTCGACCCGGGGCTGTTCACCAGTTGCCTGTACGCGGACCTGGACGTCTCCCGCAACCTCGCCCACCTGTCCACCGCCGGTCACCCGCCGCCCCTGCTGCGGCACGCCGACGGACGCACCGAGGTCCTGCCCGTTCCGCCCGGCCTGCTGCTGGGCATCGAACCGGAGGCGCAGTACCCGATGGCCGAGGTTCCCCTGCCGCCCGGCTGCGTGCTCGTCCTCTACACCGACGGACTCGTCGAGGTTCCCGGCGTGGACCCCGACGAGACCCTCGCCTCCCTGGCCGAAGTCGTCAGCGCTGCGGACCCGGACGGCGACCTCGACGCCATGGCCGACCTCCTCATCCGCCACGCACCCGCCCCCGGGGACGACATCGCACTCCTCCTCATCCACCTGCGCCCGGACGGCGGGCAAGACTTTCACCACACGCCTTAGCCCGCAGTCGCCGTGCCGATCACCAGCCACATCACGACGGCTCCCGCGACCGTGAAGAGCACGGTGACGCGGGCAGGGTGAGCGTGGCCGGCCTCGGGCAGGATCTGGGCCGCCGCGATGTAGAGCAGGACCCCGCTGAAGAAGCCGAGATAGGTGGCCAGGGCCTGCTCCGGAATGGTGAAGAACACGGTGAGTGCGGCGCCCACCATGGGCGCCACGGCGTCGAGGCCGACCATCACCAGCGCCCGGCGGCGCTCGTTGCCCAGTGCGCTGGTGAGCGTGTACGTGTTGAAGCCGTCGGCGAAGTCGTGGGCGACCACGGCCACCGCGACGGCCACTCCCACCGACGCGTCCACCTGGAACGACGCCCCGATGGCCACCCCGTCCGCCATGCTGTGGCCGATCATGGCCGAGGCCGCGCCCAGCCCGAGCTCCGGCACCCGCGCGGCCGGCTCGTGGCCGCCGTGGGCGGCCTTGCGCAGTGTCAGCAGCCGCTCCAGCACGTGAGCGGCCAGGAAGCCCGCGACGAACAGCAGCAGCGCCTCCGGGACCCCGTACACCTCCTGGGGAGCGCCCTGAAGCGCCTCAGGCAGCAGGTCGAGGCCGACGACCCCGAGCATGAGACCGCCGGCGAATCCGAGTACCAGGTGACGCTTGTCGAGGGTGTGCCGGGCGGTCAGGCCGCCCGCGAGCGTCATCACGAACGCTCCCAGGGCGACCAGCACGACCATGCTCTGTTGCTAACACGCGCCGTGCGGCCCCGCACGCGGCACACGGCGCGATCGCCGGCCGCTCGGACCGTCCGCGGCGTTGTATGCGAGCACAACGCGGCGTGCCCATCTCTGTCGTCCGGGCCGGTGACGTGGTTCCGTGCCGCCTCCATGATGTCTTCCGCGACCCCCACTACCGGCCGGTAACGAATCGAGGAAGCCATGTCCAAGGCGGCCCTTCGCCTGATCCCGCTCGCCGTCGCCACCGCGGCGGCCATGACCGTCGCACCGGCGGCGACGGCGGCCGCCCAGGCCGCCCCCACCGCGGCGCACCGGTCCGCCACGTCGAGTGCCGCGGCGGACGACTCGTTCTACGCCTACGACGGGAGCAGGCCGCTGTCGTCGTACGAGCCGGGCGACGTGCTGAAGACGCGGACGCTGCAGTACCACGTCGAGGGCGTGCCGACGCCGCTCGAGGCGGTCCAGCTGCTCTACCGCAGCACCGACGCCCAGGGCCGTCCGTCGGCCAACGTCACCACGGTGGTGCGCAGCATCACGGGCGACACCGGCAAGGCCGTCTCCTACCAGTCGTTCTACGACTCCCTCAACCCCGCGGACGGCCCCTCCCGGGCCATCGCCGGCGATGTGACGCTGGGCGGCCAACTCGCCCAGTTCGAGAGCGTTTTCCTGGCACCCCTGCTCCTGCAGGGCTACAACGTCGTCATCCCGGACACCGAGGGGCAGCAGGCGGACTTCGCCGCCGGGCCGGAGTACGGCACCAACACGCTGGACTCGATCCGGGCGGCCACCCGGTCCGAGGCGACCGGCCTCGACGCGGACACCCGGTTCGGCCTGATGGGCTACTCCGGCGGCGCGATCGCCACCAACTGGGCCGCCGCGCTCGCACCGAGCTACGCCCCCGAGGTCGAGAAGAAGCTGGTCGGCTACGCCGAGGGCGGCCTGCTGGTGGACCCGGCACACAACCTGAAGTACGTCGACGGCAGCCTCATGTGGGCCGGCGTCATCCCCATGGCGGTCATCGGTGTCTCCCGCTCCTACGACGTCGACCTCACGCCCTACCTGAGCGACTACGGCCTGAAGGTGTTCAAGGAGCTGGAGCACGGCTCCCTGCTCGACGCGCTGGGCCACTATCCCGGGCTGACCTGGAAGAAGCTGGCGAAGCCGCAGTACGCCGACCCGAACTCGGTGGCGGCGTTCATCGAAGTCGTCAACAAGATCAACCTCGGCTCGGCGCCGATGCCGACCATCCCCGGGTACATCGCGCAGGGCGACGGCGGCGTCTTCGAGGGGACCTACGGCAACCACCCGGGCATCGGCACCGGTGACGGCGTGATGGTCGCCGGGGACGTGCGGGCGCTCGCCCGGCAGTACTGCGCGACCGGCGACGCGCCGGTGAAGTACCGCCAGTACGACCTGCTCAGCCACACCGGTGTGCCGCTGGTCTGGGCGCCCACCGCGCTGGACTGGCTCAAGGACCGGTTCGCGGGCGAGCCGGCACCCTCCGACTGCGGCGGCATCCCGCCCGGCAACTCCCTCGCCCCGGAGCAGCCGACCGCTTCCTGACCGCGCGCCGCAGCTCCCGGCCCGGGCGCCCGGTCCGGATGCCGGGGTGCGGGCGCGCGCATAGAGTCCGCACATGGGCGATGGTCTCTGCACCGGGGCGCGGCCTTGAACCAACCGGCCGACCGCCCGGCACACGGCCAGGCGGACGTGCTGACGGACACCGCACTGGCCGAGTCGGTGCGGGCGAGCGGAGCGTCCGGTGGCTTGCTGTACGTGTTGCCGCCGGGCGAGAACGCCCTGTGGCTGGCGCTCATGACGGGCGCGTCCCGCGACATCGCCGCACCGTGGATGCGCGTGGGCCTGACCGATCCGGTGCCGGTCTCCGAGGCCGTGCGCGAGCAGCGGCTGGTGTGGGTCGGCGGCCAGGAGGAGATGGCGCTGCGCTATCCGCAGCCGGCGCTCGTGGCGCCCTACGACTTCGCGATGGCCGCGGCGCCGGTCGTCTCGGGCGGCACGGTCTGGGGCGCACTGGTGCTGCTGTGGCCCGGGACGCACCCGCCGGAGCTGAGCATCGGTGAGCGGGACGCCGCCGGCGCGGGCGCCCGCCGCCTGGGCGCGCTCCTGCAGCAGGCCGCGGACCGCGGTGAACGGCTGCTTCCCGAGGACCCGCCGCGCATCCTGCCGCCGCCCGCCCGTGCCTTCGCACCGGAGGACGCGTCGGCGATGTCGGCGTTCATCGGCCGCCTGCCGGGCGGGTCCTGCGCACTGGGCCGGGACGGCCGGATCACCTTCGTCACCCCGGAAGCGGCCGACCTGCTGGGCGCCGACCCCGCCGGCCTGCTGGGCAGCCTGCCGTGGGAGGCGATGCCGTGGATGAACATCCCGGTGGCGGAGGACAGGTACCGGGCGGCGCTGGTCAGCCGGCTGCCGACGGCGTTCACCGCGCTCCGCCCGCCGGACAGCCGGCTGCGCTTCACGCTGTATCCGGACGCCTCCGGCATCAGCGTGCGCATCACCGCCCTCGAGACGGACCAGGAGGAGACGCCGGCGCCCCGGCCCGCGTCCGTGGCCGGCCCCAGCCGCGCCAACGTGCTCTCCCACGTCATGCACCTGGCCGGCAGGCTCACCGAGGCCGTCGGGGTGGAGGACGTGACCGAGCAGGCCGCCGACCATCTGCTCCCCGCCCTCGGCGCCCGGGCCATGGCGCTGCTGGCCGCGGAGGAGGGCCGGCTGAAGGTGCTCGGCCAGCGCGGCTACCGGGCCGGCACCGTGCGCCGCTTCGACGGCGTCCCCCTGACCACGGACGCCCCCGGCTGCCGGGTCACGGCCACCGGTGAGCCCTGCTTCTTCGGCAGTTTCGACGAGTTCCGCGCGGCCTATCCGTCCGCCGTGGTCCAGCAGGGCCTGGCCGCGTGGGCCTTCCTGCCGCTGATCGCGTCCGGCCGCAGCATCGGCACACTGCTGCTCGGCTACGACGAGCCGCGCTCCTTCCCGCCCGGCGAGCGCGCCATCCTCACCTCACTGGCCGGGCTGGTGGGCCAGGCCCTGGACCGTGCCCGCCTCTACGACGCCAACTACGACATCGCCCACCACCTGCAGTCCGCCCTGCTGCCCCACACGCTGCCCCGCGTGCCCGGGCTGGAGGTGACGGCCCGCTACCTGCCCGCCGCCCGCGGCCTGGGCGTCGGCGGCGACTTCTACGACCTGATCGACCTGGGCCCGCACGACGTGGTGGCCGCCATCGGCGACGTGCAGGGCCACAACGTGGACGCCGCCGCCCTGATGGGCCAGGTCCGCACCGCCGTCCACTCCCACGCCACCGCGGGCTCGCGCCCGGACGACGTCCTCGCCGTCACCAACCGGCTGCTCACCGACCTCGACCCGGACCTGTTCACCAGCTGCCTCTACGCCAGCCTCGACGTCGCCGACAACGTCGTATGCCTGGCCACCGCCGGCCACCCGCCGCCCCTGCTGCGTCACTCGGACGGCCGCACCGAGGTCCTCCACGTACCGCCCGGGCTGCTGCTGGGCATCGAACCGGGCTCCCGGTACCCGATGATCGAGGTGTCCCTGCCGCCCGGCTGCGTGCTCGTCCTGTACACCGACGGGCTGGTCGAGGCCCCCGGGGTCGACCCCGACGACGCCGTCGCCGCACTGGCCGCACTCGTCGGCGAAGCGGACCCGACCGACCTCGACGCCATGGCCGACACCCTCGTCCGGCACACGCCGGCCCCCGGCGACGACATCGCCCTGCTGCTGATCCGGCTGGACGGCCGGCCCGAGTAGCCGCCGGCCGGCAGGCAAAAGCGGTGGACCGGGTGTGTGCGGCGGCGGGAGAGTGAGACATGGCCTGGACGCTTTCGCACGATCTCGCGGAGTTCCGGGAGGTGGCCGGCGACTTCCTGCGGGCCCGCCCGGACCGGAACACGGTGCTGCTGTCGGTCAGTGCGGGGCTGGCCGCGGTCGGCCCGGACCTGTACGGCGACGACACCCCGCTCTTCGGCTGGTGGCGCCCCTCGCGCGGAGCCGAGGTCGCCGGCGCGCTGCTGTGGACGCCGCCGCACGCCGTGTGCCTGTCCGCGATGCCGGCAAACGCGGCGGCCGAACTGCCCGCACTGCTCGCGGAGCTGGAGCCGCGGCCCCTCAGCGTGCGCGGCGAGGAGGCACTGGCCGAGACGGTCACGACCGCCCTGGCCGGGCAGCACGGAAACGGCGGCACGGAGCGGCTGGTCGGCGAGCGGCTGTACCGGCTCGCGTCGCTGCGCCCGCCGGAGCCGGCGCCGCACGGGCAGGCGCGCCTGGCCACGACGGACGACCGCGACCTGCTGCTGGGATGGCTGCGGCAGTTCCAGATCGACATCGGCAACAGCCCGAACGCCGCCAACCCGCGCAACCTCGACGCCCGCATCGCCGACGGCCGGTTGACGCTGTGGGAGGTCGACGGCGAGCCGGTCTCCATGGCGGGCCGCACCGGCCCGGCGGCCGGGTCGGCCCGCATCGGGCCGGTCTACACGCCCGCCGCCCTGCGCGGACGCGGCTACGCGGGCGCCGCCGTCGCGGCGGCGGCCCGGCGCGGACTGGAGGGCGGGCTGCGGGAGATCGTGCTGTTCGCCGACCGCGCCAACCCGACGAGCAACGCGCTGTACGAGCGGCTCGGCTTCGTCCCGGTCGGCGACTACGCGGTCTTCGCCTGCCGTGGTGCCACGGCCCTGGCCTAGGCGCCGCCCAGGGGTCAGCTGCTGCAGAAGATCAGCCAGCAGCGCGGCTGGTCGGGCGGCTGGTGGGGGCGCTCGGTGCGCGTGTGCGTGGGTGTCGGGGCGGCGCTGGACGGCGTCGGGTCCGGGGCGGCGGTCCGGGTCGGCGCGGGGGCGGGCGTGTGGCGCGCGGCGTCGGACGCCGTGGGGGAGGGCGGCGTCGTCGGCGGCTCGGACGTGTCGGCCACCTGGCTCGCGTCGGCGCTCGGCGCGCTGCCGGAGGGGTCGGGCTCGGCCTGCTGCGAGGCGTCGTCGCCTGTCTCGAAGGACTGGGTGTCGCTGCCGGACGCGTCGGGGCCGGACCACGGCAGGCCGGGCGCGCCGAGTTCGGAGACGGTCACGCCGAGCAGGGCCGTGCCCAGGCAGGCCGCCAGGACCAGCAGGAGGACCCGGTGGCGCGGGCGGGCCCGGCGTCCGTGCCCGCGGCGGGCGGCGCGGGCGGCCCGGTGGCCGGCGGGTGCGGCCTCGTGCGCGGTGTCCGCGGTGTCCGCGGCGTCGGTGGGCGGGTCGTCCTCGGCCGCCGGCTGCGCCGGTTCGGGTTCGGGTTGCTGTTCCGGCGGCGGCTGCGGTGCGGGTGCCGTCTCGAAGAACGGCTTCGCCCGGTAGTAGCGCTCCCCGGTCCGGGCAGCCGTCTGCGGCCCGGCCGCCGGGGCGCCGCACCCCGGGCAGGCCAGGGCTCCGTTGAGGTGCCGGCGGCACCGGGCGCAGTAGTCCATGGCTGGGCGCAGGGTATGCGCCGACAGGGCCGCCGGTACGGCGGCCCTGTGAGGATCCTGTGCACGCTTGGTCGGTCAGCCGTGCACGGTCCATTTCTGGTTGGCGGTTCCTGCGCACGTCCAGATCTGCAGCCGGGTGCCGTTGGCGGAGTTGTTGTCCGTCACGTCGAGGCACTTGTTCGCCTGCGGGTTGACGATGTCGTGCGCGTCGGTGACGACCCACTGCTGGGCGCCGGTTCCGTTGCAGTCCCACAGCTGCACCTTGGTGCCGTCCGCGGTGCCGCCGGAGGTGACGTCCATGCACTTGCCCAGCGCGCGGATCGTGCCGTCGGTGCCCACGGTCCACTGCTGGGCGGCGGTGCCGTTGCAGTCGTAGAGCTGCACGGGGGTGCCGTTCGCGGTGTTCGCGGCGGCCACGTCGACGCACTTGCCGGCCAGCCCGGTGATCGGCCCGGTGCTGCCGCCGGGCTGGGTGCCGGAGCCGGTGGTCACCTTCACGTAGTCGACGAGGAGTTGCTGCGGGAAGGCGGTGCTGCCGTCCGGGTCGCCGGGCCAGTAGCCGCCGACGGCCAGGTTGAGGATGAGGAAGAACGGCTTGTTGAACACCCACTGGTCGCCGCCCAGGTCGGCGGGCGTGCGGCGCTGGTAGACGGTGCCGTCCACCGACCAGGTGATCGAGTCGGGCGCCCAGTCCACGGCGAACGTGTGGTAGGCGTCGGCGAACGCGGCGCCGCCCGGCAGGGTGTAGGCGGCGCCGATGCCGGCCGAGCCGGAGTAGCCGGGGCCGTGGATGGTGCCGTGCACGGTGGACGGCTCGAAGCCGACGTTCTCCATGACGTCGATCTCGCCGCTGTTCGGCCAGCCGACCTGCCCGATGTCCTGGCCGAGCATCCAGAACGCCGGCCACATGCCCTGCCCGCGCGGGACCTTCATCCGGGCCTCGACGTGGCCGTACTGGGCGTCGAACTTCCCGGAGGTGTTGAGCCGTGCGGAGGTGTACTGGCACGTGCCGTACCAGCACTGGTAGTTCGCCGGGTTCTCCTTGCGGGCGGTGATGACCAGGTGGCCGGCGCCGTCGAGGGCGGCGTTGTCGTTGCCCGGCGTGTAGTACTGCCGTTCGTGGTTGCTGACGTTGTCGCCGGTCTCGATGTTCCACTTGCCGCCGTCGACGGCGGAGCCGGCCGGGCCGTTGAAGTCGTCCTGGAAGACGACGGTCGCGGCGGGCGCGGCTGCCTGCGCGTTGCCGGGCGTGGGTGCGGCGGCGGCCGTTCCGGTCGCCGGGAGCCAGCTCAGCGCGGCGGCGAGAGCGACGGCGGCCAAGGCGGGGCGGCGCCGGGAGTGTCTCAAGAACATGGAACTCACCTCGGGTGCGCGAATGGGGGAACGCTGCTGTGAGGAGCGGGCGCGCGACTCCCGGCGGCGACGTGGGGACACGTGAAACGTCGCTGGTCGGGGAGTGTTTCCGCGCGTTGGTCCATACTTTCTTGAGAACGAGTCAACTCTGCTGATGTGGCCGCGTCAACCCTTGTGCGTCAGGTGGTCGCCTTCGGAAGGTGAACGCGACGGTGGCCGATCGGCCACCGGTACCTTCAGGCCTGCGCGATGTCCTGCTCCCTCGCCGACGCCCCCGTCGAAGGCTCCGTCGACGGGTGCGGCGAGGCGTCCGAGGACGCCGGCGGCGGCTCGGGGCTCTGCTCCGCGGCGGTCAGATGGGCGAAGACCACCACGTTCCCCTGGTAGCCGCCCTCGTCGCGGTCGTAGCCCCCGCCGCAGGTCAGCACGCGCAGCTCCGGCCGGTCCGAGGGGCCGTAGACCTTCTCGTCGGGGAAGTTCTCGTCGTCGTACACCTCGACGGCGTCGACGGTGAACACCGCCGTGCGGCCGTCCGCACGGTCCACGTCGATCGTGTGCCCCTTCTTCAGCGCGCCGAGCGGGTAGAAGACGGCCGGGCCCGCCTCGTTGTCGACGTGCCCGACGATGAGCGCCGTTCCGATGGCGCCCGGCGGCACGCCGTCCTCGTACCAGCCCGCCAGGTTCGCCTTCTTGGGCGGCGGCACGTCCAGGCTGCCGTCCTCGGTCAGGTCGAGCCCGGTCAGCGGCGCGTCGATGCCGACCGACGGGATACGCACCCGGATCGGTGTCGCGGCGGACATCGGCTGGACGCGGGGGCGCGCGTCCTTGCCCGCGTCCGCCGACGGCCGGGCGGACGGGACGCGGCCCCGCCCGTCGGCGAAGCCCTGCCCCGCGGCCGGCTGCGGCGGTGGCCCCGGCCGGTTCACGTACTCCACCAGCGACAGGCTCATGCACAGCAGCGCTGCGACACAGGTGGCCAGCAGCGCCGTCTGGTACCGGTCGCCGTCGAGAGGCGAACGCATGAACGAACCTTCCGTGGGCGGGACGTCATCTGGCGTCGACCCCATCACGCCCGCGCACTGCCCCGCACGACGGCGCCGTCACCTGACGCCCCGTCCGGCATCCGCCATGCCGGGGACGGCCGGCGGCGTCCCCGCAGGTCGGCGCCGCCGCGCAGGTAATCGTCCGGCGCATTGGGCGAAACGGGTGACCGGGACCCCGGCCCGGTCGTTGGCCGGGTATGGCAGTCATGCTGACGCGATGGCCCTCGCACGCCGGCCCGGCATTCGAGCCGGCGCACCGGCCGGAGCCGTCGCCACCGCCCGAGGACGCCCCGATCTACGACGCGCTGGTCCGCGAGTGGTCGCGCGCGGGCCGCGCGACGCCCCGTACCGACCAGGCTGCGAACCCACGGGGCGTGCCGGTTCCGGCCCTGACCGCCGACCAGGTCTGACCCCGCGCCGGCGGCCCCCGCCCGGCGTCCCCCGTCCGGCGTCCGGCGCGCCGGTCCCGGGTCGCCCCGCCGGGCGCCGGCCGTCACATTGGGACGGTGAAGGCAACGGCAGACGAAGCCGGCGCGTCCACTCCCGCCGACGCCCCGGGCCCCACCGTCCGGCGGTATGCGCGCCGGCTGCCCGCGCTCCTGATCGTCGCCGGCGTCGTGGTGAATCTCGTCTCGCCGCTCGACTACACCGTCGTGGCGTTGTTCGCCGCCGCACCGCTGATCGCCGCGCCGGTCTCGTCCACCCGCGTGACGGCCTCCATCGGGGTCCTCGCACTGTGCGCCCTGGCCGCGCTCACCTTCTTCTACGACCAGGCTTCCCTGGTCTCCTCGCTCACCCGGATCGCCGACTTGGCAGCCGTCACCGTCCTCGCCGTGGGCATCAGCTGGCTCTCCCGCCGCCGCAGCGCACTCCTCGCCTCCGCGCGGGGCATCGCCGAGGCCGCGCAACTGGCCGTGCTGCCCACGCCGCCGCAGCGGATCGACTCCCTGGACATCGCCGCCCGTTACCGCGCCGCGCAGGTGGACGCCCGCATCGGCGGCGACCTGTACGCCGTGCAGGACACGCCGTTCGGCGTCCGGCTGATCGTCGGCGACGTGCGCGGCAAGGGGCTGGGCGCGGTGGAGACGGTGGCCGTCGTGCTCGGCGCGTTCCGGGAGGCCGCCGAGGACGAGATGACGCTGGAAGGCGTCGCCGCCCGGCTGGAGCGGGCGCTGCGGCGCGAGGCG
>DASSBO010000219.1:0-3375 GCA_035698655.1 Streptomyces sp. | reverse complement strand
CGGGACGGCGTCCGGCTCTCCTGTCGCGACTGGGGCGGCTCGGGCGGCGGCCCACCCGTCGTGCTGCTGCACGGCCTGGCCGGGCATGCGGGCGAATGGGATGACCTCGCGCAGGTGTTGAGCCCCCGGCACCGTGTCGTCGCCGTCGACCAGCGCGGGCAGGGCGCCAGCGAACGTCACCCGCGCGATGTGAGCCGTGCCGCCTACGTCGCGGACGTCGTGGCCGTGGGCGACCAGCTCGGCCTGCACCGGCCCGTTCTGGTCGGCCAGTCTCTCGGCGGCCACACCGCCATGCTCACGGCCGCCGCGCACCCCGACCTGGTCCGGGCCCTCTTCCTCGTCGAAGCGGGCGCGGGCGGCCCGAGCCCGGACATCCAGGCGAACATCGGCGCCTGGCTCGACGGATGGCCGACTCCGTTCCCTTCACGCTCCGCCGCCGCGGAGTTCTTCGGCGGCGGCCCGCACGGGGAGGGCTGGGCGGCGGGCCTGGAGCAACGGGACGACGGCTGGTGGCCGCGCTTCGACCGCGACGTGATGGTCGCCTCGATGGCGGAACTCGCGCGGCGTTCCTTCTGGGGCGAGTGGTCGGGCGTCACCTGCCCGACCCTGGCCGTCTTCGGCCGGCGGAGCTTCATCTCTCCGCAGGAGATCGACGAGATGTTCCGTGCACGCCCCGAACTACGGGCCGTCAGCGTCCCGGACGCCGGCCACGACGTCCACCTCGACCACCCGGCGGCCCTGCGCCGACTGGTGCGGCACTTCCTCGACGAGGCCGTCGGCGACGGATGAGGAGCCAGAGGCGGGCTCGCCGATGACGGCCCGCCTCTCGTCTCCGAGGACCCGGGCGGGTCTACTCCCCGATCAGCTCCGACAACTGCTGTGAGCCGCCGACGGCGCCGGCCCAGACGCGTGCGTCGAGGATCCGGCCGTTCAGGAAGTCGCCGTCCGTCGAACGTCCGACGGTGAGGTCTCCCTGACCCGGCTGAGCGGTGAACGTCTTCGCTTGCCCCTGCTCGAAGATGGACAGATAGAGCGAGATGGTGCCGTCTTGAGCGTCGTACACACCGGTGACGCGTGCCCGGCTTCCGTCGACGACTGTCGGTTCGTCGGCACTCACCGAGGCACCTTCGCGTCCGAAGCGCCAGGTGCCGACTGTGAGGGTGATCTCGTTGCCGTTCTCGTCGATCGTGGTGGTGTGGCCTGCCACCTCGTACCACAGGCCCCAGGAGGTTCCGTCCGCCGCGGGCTGCTCGAATACCTGGGCCCGCGTGCCCACTGGCGCCGAGGCGTAGGCGTCCGGGTCGAGTTCGACTGAGGCCGTGGCGGTGAAGGACCCGGTGCTGTCGACGATCGGTTCGTGCGCAGCGGCATATCCGTCTGTGCCGTTCAGCACGAGAGCATCGCCGTCCAGTGTGGCGCCGCCGGACAGGGCCAGGTCGTGACCGTAGCCGGAGACAGTGTCCGCCACCGCGGACCCGGAGGCAGTGGACGGGTCCCAGGACGCGACCAGTTCGGTCCCGTTCCGGGCCCCCGAGGTCGGCGTACGCGCCTCGTCTGAGACCTCAGCGGCGGTCAGTTCACGCTGCCACACCGCCACCTCGTCGATGGAGCCGTGGAAGTAGGACCTGTGCTCGCCCGCCCACAGCCCCCGGCCGATCTGGAAGTCACCGGCGGACTTCCAGCCTCCGGGAACGGTCGATGTGCCCTGCAGGCTGCCGTTGACGTAGAACCGCAGTTCCTGCGTGGCCGGGTCGTATGAGCCGGCGAGATGCGTCCACACGCCGACTACGGCGCTGTGGTCGGCCACCACGCCCTGGTAGGACTGCCCGGCGTCCGCGTCGCTCTCCTTGACGCCGAAGGCCCAGGTACCCAACTCGGCGTCGTACCGGAGGGCGAAGGGGCTGTAATCCTGTCCGTCCTGCGACAGCACGACACCGTCAGCCTCGGTGGAGTCGAGCCGGACCCATGCGGAGACCGTGTACGGCGCACGGGTCTCGAGTAGGGAGTCCGCCGTGGCGGCGTACGCGCCGGTGCCGTCCAGGACCAGGCCGCGATCCGTCACCGGAGTCTCCAGTGGGTTGCCGTTCGCGTCGTGGGTGATCACGCCTCTGCGGCCGCGGTCGTCGCGGACGGCACCGCCGAATAGCGACGCGTCCTGCTGTGCGGAATCGTCCGCCGTCGAGGAGTCGACGGCGGTACCGGAGGCTTCCGCGAAGTGCCAACGTGCGACCGGACGCTCGCCGGTCTTCACCCGGAAATCGAGGTAGGCCGGTGCGCCGGCCCGACCGGACCTGTCGACAAGTTGCACGATGACGCCGACGGTGCCCCCGTGGTCGGGAGTCAGTGTCGCGGTGAAACCACGGCCCGACTTCTCCATCGAGGCCCATCCGTCCGTGACACTGGACCAGTACTGCGCCCCGGCGAGCGGGCCGCCACCGGTCGGGGTTGCCGTCACCGTCGCACTCACCCCCGGCCCGCCGGCACCGGGACAGTCGTTGGCCAGGCACTCCTGGTAGGGATCGGCCACACTCAAGGTCGGCGCTGCTGGGGCAGTCAGGCCGGCATGCCTGCCGTTGTCCCCTGCCTGTAGCTGCGCAGGTTTCGTCGGCAGAGGTTCGGCGGCCGCTGCCGGGGCGGCGGTTGCGGTCAGCAGCGGCAGCAAACCGCCGCACATCGTTGTGACGACGGCGAATGCCGAGGTGCGCAGAGTTCTGCGTCTTCTTGTCGATTTGGGCATACTTCCCCCAATGCATTGGCGATGAATTCCGCGTGGGGGGACGGAAGTATGTGATCAGCCGCCGGTGGGCATGTCAACTGTTTCATGAGAACGCTGATGCCCGCTCACCTGCAGCTTCGCGCACAGTCAGACCTCGGCGGCGCCGAAGTTACGAGGCAGCCGCTCGAACAGTGCTTCCGCTTCGGCGACGGCGTGGGCCAACGCATCCGCGTCCGGGCGCAGGCCGGTGACGATCGCGTCGATGCCGCGCAGGCCCGCGCGTTCGAGCAGCCGCTTCTCGTTGGTCACCCACTCGCCGCGGGCCGCCAGCACGGCATGGGCGGTGTACATCGCGGCCACGGCCAGCGCACCGGCGGTCTCGGCCGCCTGGCCGCGCCCGGCGTACGCCCCCTTGGCGTACATGAGCGTGAGGCTCGCCCGCTCTCGCCATACCGCGGGCGCCGCATCGCGCAGCGCCTGCGGGTAGTCGGGCCGCGGCAGGTCACCGCGCAGCACGCGGTTGACGGCGAGTTCGGCGACGACGAGGTAGCTGGGGATGCCCGCCAGGTGGAACATCAGCGGCTCCCAGTGGAACCGGCCCTGCCGGGCCTCGGCGAGTTCGTGCTCGACGACGTCGAGGTCCCGGTAGTGCACGTCGA
>DASSBO010000218.1:0-3168 GCA_035698655.1 Streptomyces sp. | reverse complement strand
GATGGCCACGGCCGTCGCGGACGTCGCCGCCGCCCGGCGCGACTACCTCGACGAGTCCGGCGGCCGCTACGTGCACGTCATCGCCGACGGCGGCGTCGGCTGGTCCGGCGACCTGCCCAAGGCCGTCGCCTGCGGCGCGGACGCCGTCATGATCGGCTCGCCCCTGGCCCGCGCCACCGACGCACCCGGCCGCGGCCATCACTGGGGCATGGAGGCCGTCCACGAGGACGTGCCGCGCGGCAAGCGCATGCACCTGGGCACGGTCGGCAGCACCGAGGAGGTGCTGCTCGGCCCGTCGCACACCCCGGACGGCTCGATGAACTTCTTCGGCGCGCTGCGTCGCGCGATGGCCACCACCGGCTACTCGGACCTGAAGGAGTTCCAGCGGGTCGAGGTGACGGTGGCCCGCTCCCGCTGACGCACACTCGACGCGAAGCGGCGCCCCTCCCGCCGGAGGGGCGCCGCCTCGTTTTTCACGGTCTGCCGGTGTCAGGCGTCAGTGCCCGTGGTGGTGCCGGCCGTGGTGTCCGTGGCGCCCGTGGTCGAACGACGTGAGGTAGCCGGCCGCCGGCGTGCCGACGCCCGTCACGTCGTCGTAGCCCACGGTGGCGTGCAGCGAAGCGTCCTTGCCGAGCGTGCGCAGCGAGGTGACCGTGCCGTCGGAGTCGTCGATCCCGTTGACGAAGTCCACCCGGACGACGCCCATCGTGACGCCCGCACCCTTCGGGTGGTCGGTGACGTCGTGGTAGGCGGCGGTGCCGTAGCGGCGGTAGATCGAGGGGTTGGCGAAGCCGATCGGCACGCCGCCGCGGGCCTCCTGCGCCAGCGCCTGGACGCCGGCGATGACCGGTGCGGCCAGCGAGGTGCCGCCGATGCGGTACTCGCTGTACTTCTGCGACCCGTCCGGGAAGGTCTGGGTCTGGCCCACCAGCATGCCGGTGTTCGGGTCGCCGACCGCGGCGATGTCCGGCACGACGCGCATGGGGGTGTCCCCGTTGGCCTTCGCCAGCGAGTCCGGCACGACGCCGCGCTGGTAGAACGGCTGCTCCACGGAGTGGGCGGTGCCGCCGCCGGCGCCGTACAGGTAGTCGCCGGGCAGGCCCGTCCAGCTGTTGCCGTCCTCCGACAGCGACGCCTTGGTGGTGCCCCAGCCGGTCTCCCACAGGTACGTGTGGTGCTTGCCGACGGCCAGGGACGTGCCGCCGACCGCCGTCACCCAGGCCGAGTTGGCCGGAACGTCGACCTGCTTCGTGCCGGTGGAGGCGACGTTGTCGCCGTTGTCACCGGAGGAGAAGTAGAAGCCGATGCCCTCGACGGCGCCCATCTGGAAGACCTGGTCGTAGGCCTTGCCGATCTCGGGCGTCTGGTTGGCCTCGATGTCGCCCCAGGAGTTGGAGACGATGTCGGCCAGGTGGTTGTCGACGATCTTGTTCAGCGCGTCGAGGAAGCTGCCGTCCGTGCAGGAGGCGGAGGCCACGTAGACGATGTCCGACTTCGGTGCGACCGCGTGCACGGCCTCGACGTCGAGGGTCTCCTCGCCGTACCAGCCGGATGCGCCGCACTCGTCGACCAGCTTGTAGTCGTCCGGCAGCACCTGGCTGAGCTGGCCCTTGGAGTAGTGCCGGTCGCCGTGCCGCTTGGCGTAGGTGGCCGCGTCCTTCGCGATCGTCGGCGACGCGTAGGCGTCCGTGATCGCGACGGTGACGCCCTTGCCGGTGTTGTGCCGCTTGGCGCCGTAGGCCGCGCGCAGCTCCTTGCCGGTGTAGCCGCGCATCGCGTACGGCTGGTGCGAACCGTAGGCCGGAGGCAGGTCCTTGGCGACCTTCTCGCCGTAGTAGTCCGAGAACGGACCGGAGTTCTTGAACACCGGGCCGGGCGGCGGCAGCGTCGCGTCGTGCTTCACCATGTGCGGCGCGTTGTTGAGGCCGACGACGGTGAGTACGGCGCCGTCCAGCCCGGCCGGAACCGAGGCCGTGCGGGCGGGCGCGTGGTAGGTCCTGCCGTCCTTGGCGTAGTCGTGCAGCTGGGTGCCGAAGGCCTTCTCGGCATCCGCGACGTCACCGGTGACGGACACGTAGTGCCGGTTGCTGCCGGTCACCTTCAGGCCGGCGTCCTTCAGCCAGGCGGTGACCTCGTTGATCTGCTGTTTCGTGGCCCCGAAACGCTGCTGCGCCTGCTTGGGGGTCAGGAAGTTCCCGTACTCGGCGGAGGACGGGTCGGAGACGGAACGGGCGTACTGCGCCAGTCCCTTCGCGTCGCGGCCCGCCAGGTAGACGCGTGCCGAGACGTTCTTGCCGTTCGCGGTGGTGCCCTTGTCCGCCTTGGCGGTGGCCCAGGCGGGCTTGGTGCCCTGCAGGGTGTCGCGGTGGTGCGACGCGGGGTCGGCCTGGGCAGTGGGTATGCCCAGGCTGAGCGCACCGGCGACGAGCGGCAGAACGGTGGCGGCCGCGAGCGTCGTGCGCTTCTTGCGGTTGGTAGGTCTCACCTAACCCCCAAGCGAAGTGACGGTCTTTCTGTGGACAGATGCGCACTGATCGAACGCATTTGCCGCACGCCACTCTCGCCGCCATAGCTTCATGCCAGGTTCATGCACCTGCCAAGAAAATCAAAAGATCGTGCGGCCGGGGTTACGCAGGGTCGCATTTCCGGGTAGAGGCCGCTGCTGCCTGCACGCTGTGCGATCACCGGCCTCGGGTGGTCAGTTGGCGCGCAGCACGAGGGTGACGAAGCCGAGCGTGCCGCGGTAGCCGTGCAGCCAGTCCGCCCGGTGGTCGGCCGCCGCCTTCGCCGCGGCGGCACCGTCCGGGTCGTCGGCATGGTCGAGCGCCCAGCGGGCGAGCGTCCCCGTCCACGACCACTCGTACTCGTCCCACTCCGCGCGGGTGCTCACGTGCCCGTAGACGGGCGTCCAGCCGTCGGCCGTCACCCGGTCGACGGTGGTGGCGAGGTCGGCGTACTCGTCGGCTGCGAATCCGGCGGCGAGCGTCGCCGCGTCCGGCTCGCGTTCCCAGAACCCGTCGCCCACGATGGCGACTCCGGCGGGGGAGAGGTGCCCGCGCACGGCCTCCAGGGTGGCCGCCAGGCCGCCGAAGGCGTGCGTCGCGCCGACGCACAGAACCAGGTCGAAGCGATGTGGCGAGGTGAACTCCCGTGCGTCGGCCTGGTGCA
>DASSBO010000217.1:0-9272 GCA_035698655.1 Streptomyces sp. | reverse complement strand
GGAAGACCACCGAACCCCACAGGACGAGGGCGCAGGCCATGCCCACCGGGGACAGCACCCCGGTGACCGAGCCGCCGCCGAAGGCGATCGCGCAGCCGGCCACCCCGACGACCGCCATCAGCACGCCGATCCAGCGGTACTCGGGGCGGCCGAAGAGGCCGGCGAGCGGCAGGAAGTGCAGGCCGACGATGATCGCGACGGCCCCCGGGATCCAGGGCTGCACGTGGAAGACGTTCGCGAGGACCGCGGTGGCGCCGATCAGCAGGCCCTGGATGATGTTGACCGTGCGGAACCGCCCGGCCGCCCGCTCGTACGCCTCCAGTTCACCGCGGGCGTCGAGCCTGCGCACGGCGAGCACGAAGAGGACGACCGCAGCGAGGAGTCCGGCCGCCAGGACCGGTATCCGGGCGCTGCCGCTCAGAATCACCGTGCCCGACAGCCACCACACGGCGCCGAACACCGTCATGATGAGGCTGGAGCCCCTCGAACCGCTCTGCGCCGCGCGACCGTTCCCTGAACCCATGATCTCCACTCAACCCGAAGCACCGGAGAGGTGATCATAGCCAACCGCGGCTGTGCGCGATCCGTGCTGCGTCGAAGCGATTTCTTCCCTCCAGTTTCTTGATGGCGCTGGAGGTCAGATTCCGCACCGTTCCGGGCGAAAGATAGAGTTCCGCGGCGATCTCCTTGATCGGGGCGCCGCCGACCGTCAGCCGCAACACCTGGCGTTCCCTGTCGTTCAGCCGGCGCCCGCCCCGCGAGGGAACACGCAACAGCGACGGGTCGACGGTGGGGCAGCCTGCGACGACACCGCGAATGGCATGGACGAGGTGGGTCACCCGGGCGTGGTGCGGAATCACGCTGAATGCACCGGCCATGGCCCGTCCCAGCATGGAACTGGTCAGCTCCGCCGTGATGACGGTGATCGCACAGTCGGGCACGGCCTCCTTCAACTCGTCGACGAGGCCCAGTTCGCCCCGCCCCGAGGCGGCCGACCCCAGGACCGCGACGGCGGGCCGCACACGCTGCACCGTCGAGGTGATCCGCCGGTCGTCGTCGACGACCTCCACGACCTCGAAATCCTCGACGTTCCCGAGCGTCTCGGCTATGGCCTCGGAGATCAGACATCTTTCGTCGGCCACCACGATGCGAATGGTCATTTCCCGGTCTCCCCGCGTAGAATCAACCGCCCGAAGAAACCGAAAGGCCGAAGGCCCTTCCGGTCGGAAAATCTGCCGCGCATTTCCACCCGACTACCTCCCCCGTCGGCAATATTCAGGGTGATGCGCAGGCGTTCGACCGCAGCGCCTGCGTTCCGTAGAGTTACAGACCGAGCAGAGAACGGTCAATAGTCCTTCACAAGCGAAGGAGCGGGCCCATGGTCTCGAGCCGTCCCGAGCAGCGCGTGACCGTCCCCCTGGTGACCATGGCCGGCTGGGCTCAGCAGACGTTCGTGCACTGGCCGGTCCCCGCCGCGTCCGTGCGTGCCCTGCTGCCCGCCGGGCTGGAGCCCGACGTCTTCGACGGGTCCGCCTGGGTGAGCTTCACCCCGTTCCTCCTGGTGGACGTGCGGCCGCTGGGCGCCGTCCGGCTGCCCGGCCCGCACGCGATCCCCGAGACGAACCTGCGCACGTACGTGCGCGGGCCGGACGGCAGGGACGGCCTGTGGTTCCTCTCCGCCGAGATCACCCACCCCCTGGTGGCGCTCTTCGCACGCGGCATGCTCGGTGTCCCCTACCGCCTGTTCACCGCGCGGGTCGGTGCGGAGGCCGGCGACCTCGTCTACTCCGGGCGCCGGGGCGGGGCCGGCCCGTCCTACCGGCTCCGGGTGCGCCCCGGCGCCGTGCGCGAGCCCTCCGAACGGGACGTCTGGCTCACCGGCCGGTGGGGCGCCTACTCCCGGCGGCTCGGCGTGCTGCTGCGCACGCCCGTCAGCCACGCCCCGTGGGCACTGCGCGACGCCGTCGTCGAGGACCTCGAGCAGGACCTGACCACAGCCGTCGGGCTGCCGCCGACCGAGGCGCTCCCCTCCCCCGTCGTGCACTGTTCCGGCGGCGTGGGCGACGTGCGCTTCTCCTGGTCCCGCCCGGCGGGCCGGCAGGGCCTACGGGATGCGGGCCGGGACTGATGGGTCCGGCCCGGGCGGGTACCCGCAGGCCGGACCGACCGACTACTGCGAGGAGGAGAGAGCAGTGAGTGAAGCACAGGCCGAGCGTGACCAGGCGGCACGGCTGCCCGACGGCGACGTGGTCGGCGTCCTGCTGGAGCAGCACGCCCGCATCCGTGACCTCTTCGCCGACGTCAAGACCGCCGAGGGCGAGCACAAGCAGCAGGCGTTCGACGAGCTGCGGGCGCTGCTGGCCGTGCACGAGACGGCCGAGGAGATGATCCTGCGGCCCGTGGCGAAGGAGACCGCCGGCGCCGAGGAGGCCGAGGCGCGCAACCACGAGGAGGCGGAGGCCAACAAGGTGCTCGCCGAGCTGGAGAAGATGGACGTCTCCAGTGTCGAGTTCGACCGCACGCTCGCCGAGTTCGAGCACGCGGTCTCCGCCCACGCCGAGCACGAAGAGGCCGAGGAGTTCCCCGCCGTGCACGCCGCGCGGACCGAGGACGAACTGGTCGGCATGGGCTCGCGGCTGCGGAAGGCGGAGCGCATCGCCCCGACCCACCCGCATCCCGGCGCGGCGGGCAACCCGAAGGCCCAGTGGGCGGTGGGCCCGTTCGCCTCCCTGGTGGACCGCACCAAGGACACGCTCGGCGGCAGCTCCACACGCGGCTGAGAGCGCTCCCTCGACGTCTCCTACTCCGGTACGATCGCCTCGCCGCGGCCATCCGGCGCGGCGAGTGGCGAGGAGTGAAGGTGCCCGAGGGATCCCGTACGTCGCGTCCCACGCTCGAGGCGGTCGCCGCACACGCCGGAGTGTCGCGCGCGACCGTCTCCCGCGTCGTGAACGGCGACGCGGGCGTGCGGCCGAGCATGCGTGAGCAGGTGCTGCGTTCCGTCGAGGAGCTCGGGTACGTCCCCAACCATGCGGCGCGCAGCCTGGTCACCCGGCGGCACGACGCCGTCGCCGTCGTGATCGGCGAGCCGGAGACGAAGGTCTTCGGCGACCCGTACTTCTCCCGCGCGCTGCGCGGCATCAGCCGTGAACTGTCCGCCGCCGACCAGCAGTTGGTACTGCTGCTGGTGGAGGACGAGAACGACTACCGGCGGGTCGGCCGTTACCTGGCCGGCGGACACGTCGACGGCGCGCTGCTGTTCTCGCTGCACCGCGACGATCCGCTGCCCGCCCAGGCCCGGGCCGCCCGGCTGCCCGCGGTGCTCGGCAGCAGCCCGTGGGATCCGGAACCGGGCACGCTGTACGTCGACAGCGACAACCACGCCGGCGCCGCCGCGGCCACCCGGCACCTGACGCGGACGCTGCGCCGCCGCGTGGTGGGCACCGTCACCGGCCCGTCCGACATCATCGCCGGCGTGGACCGGCTGCGCGGCTTCCGCGAGGTGTGCCCGAAGGCCGACGACGACCTGATCGAGGAGGGCGACTTCACCGCCTGGGGCGGTGAGCGCGCCACGCTCGCCCTGCTCGAGCGGCGCCCCGACGTCGACGGGCTGTTCGTCGCCTCCGACCTGATGGCGAGCGGCGCGCTGGCGGCGCTGCGCCGTTGCGGGCGCCGGGTGCCGGAGGACGTGGCCGTGGTCGGCTTCGACGACATCGACGAGATCGCTCCCGTGGCCGACCCGCCGCTGACCACGGTGCGCCAGGAGATCGAGGGCCTGGGACGGTCGATGGCCCGGCTGTTGCTGCGGCTGGTCGCCGAGGGCCCCGAGGGGCTGGAGCCCGTCGTGCAGCCGACCCGCCTGGTGCTGCGCGGGTCGGCCTGAGCCGACGGGAGGGCGCCGGTCAGCCGGTGACCGGAGCCCCCAGTGCGTTCCGCCGGATCACGTCCGCGTACCAGTGGGCGCTGGCCTTGGGGGTGCGCTGCTGTGTCTCGTAGTCGACGCGCACGATGCCGAACCGCTTGCTGTAGCCGTAGGCCCACTCGAAGTTGTCCATGAGGGACCACAGGAAGTACCCGCGCAGGTCCACGTTCGCCTCGATCGCCCGGTGCACGGCTCGCAGGTGTTCGTCCAGGTACCGGATGCGCTCGGCGTCGTCGACGACGCCGTCGGGGCCGGGCCGGTCGTCGTAGGCCGCGCCGTTCTCGGTGATGAGCAGCGGCAGTCCGGGGTTCTCCTTCGTCAGCCGCACGAGCATGTCGTACAGCGCGTCGGCGTCGACGCCCCAGCCCATCGCGGTGGTCCGCCCGGCCGGCGGGTGGAAGACGACGTCGTCGGCGCACGGCTAGGCGAGCGGGCCGTGCCGCTTGGGCTCGGTGCCTTCGGCGTAGCCGCCGCCCGAGACGGTGGCCCCCTGGTAGTAGTTCACGCCCAGCATGTCGATGGGCTGCGCGATCTGTTCCAGGTCGCCGTCGTGGACGAAGGACCAGTCGGTGGCCGTCCGGGTGTCGGCCAGGACGTCCTCGGGGTAGCGGCCCTCGCGCAGCGGGTCCATGAACAGCCGGTAGCCGAGCCCGTCGATGCGCCGGGCGGCGTCGTGGTCGGCGGCCGAGTCGGTGGCAGGGTGCACGGACTGCAGGTTGAGCGTGATGCCGACCTCGGCGTCGGGCACCTCCTCGCGCAGCGCGGCGACCGCCTTGCCGTGGCCGAGGAGCAGGTGGTGGTGGGCGGCGAGCGCCTCGGCCGGGTCGGTGTGGCCGGGGGCGTGTTCCCCGGAGCCGTGGCCGAGGAAGGCGGAGCACATCGGCTCGTTGAGGGTGATCCACTTCTTCACGCGGTCGCCCAGCGCACGGCCGGCGGCGTGGGCGTACTCGGCGAAGCGGTCGGTGGTGGCGCGTGCGGGCCAGCCGCCGGCGTCCTGCAGTTCCTGCGGCAGGTCCCAGTGGTAGAGGGTCACCAGCGGTGTGATGCCATGGGCCAGCAGGTCGTCGACGAGCCGGTCGTAGAAGGCGAGGCCGGCCGGGTTGACCTTGCTGCCGCCGCCGGGCAGCAGCCGCGGCCAGGACAGCGACAGCCGGTAGGCGCGCAGGCCGAGTTCGGCCATCAGCGCGACGTCCTCACCGCTGCGGTGGTAGTGGTCGCAGGCGACGTCGCCCGTGTCCCCGTTGTCGACGCGGCCGGGCGTGTGGCTGAAGGTGTCCCAGATCGACGGCCCGCGGCCGTCCTCGAAGGCGGCGCCCTCGATCTGGTAGGCGGCGGTGGCGGTTCCCCACAGGAAACCGGGAGGAAAGGCGCAGGTGATGTCGTCGGTCATGTGGGGGCGGGCGCAGCGCGCCCTGCCTCCTTCCGGGAGTCGGGAGAGGTGGTTCGAGTGGCGGGGCACTGGCTACTTGACGGCGCCCGCGGTGAGGCCGGTGACCAGGTAGCGCTGCAGGAGCAGGAACCCGGCGACGACGGGCACGCTGACGACCAGCGAGGCGGCCATGACCTGGTTCCAGTACACGCCGCCCTGGGTGGAGTAGGCGGACAGTCCGACGCCGAGCGTCTTGGTGGCGTCGGTGGTCAGCACGGAGGCGAAGAGGACCTCGCCCCAGGCCGTCATGAACGCGTAGACGGCGACCGCGACGATCCCCGGCACGGCGGCAGGCACGACGACGCGCAGCAGCGCGCCGAGCGGACTGGTGCCGTCCACGAGTGCCGCCTCGTCGAGTTGCTTGGGCACCGAGTCGAAGTAGCCGACCAGCATCCAGATGGAGAACGGCAGGGAGAAGGTCAGGTAGGTGAGGATCAGGCCGTAGCGGGAGCCGAACAGGTGCAGCCCGGTGGTCTGGTCGATGGTGCGGTAGATGACGAACAGCGGCAGCAGGAAGAGGATGCCGGGGAACATCTGCGTGGACAGCACGGTCAGTGAGAACGCGCGGCGGCCGGCGAACCGGTAGCGGCTGATGGCGTAGGCGGCGAAGACGGCGATGACCACGGAGAAGGCGGTCGCCGTCAGGCACACCACGAGGCTGTTGAGGAAGAACCGCCCCAGCGGGACGGTCGTCCAGATGTCCACGAACGGGCGCAGCGTGAAGTGGGTGGGGATCCAGGAGAACTCGCCGCGCACGTCGCCCAGCGGCTTCACGGACGACGAGAGCATCACGTACAGCGGTACGAGCGTGATCAGGCTGAAGAAGGTGAGGCCGGCCCACCGCACCCAGCGGAACCACTTCGGTTCAAACAGCATCGTCGCGCCTCCTGGAGGTGACGGCCAGGTACACCCCGGTGACCAGCAGCAGGAACAGCAGCATGAGCACGGACTCGGCCGCGCCGGCGCCGAACTGCCAGTTGCTGAAGGTGTTTCCGTAGATGTCGATGGAGATCAGGTCGGCCTGGGCGGGCGGTGTCTTGCCGAACATCACGAACGGTGTGTTGAAGTCGTTGAAGTTCCACAGGAACAGCACCAGCAGCAGCACCTGGTTCACCGGCCGGAGCATCGGCATCGTGACGGCACGCAGTTGCCGCCACAGGCCGGCGCCGTCGATCGCGGCGGCCTCGTACAGGTCGCGCGGGACGGTCTGCAGGCCGGACATGATGACCAGGAAGGCGAACGGCCAGTTCCGCCACACCGACGCGGCGACCAGCGAGAAGAAGCTGTGCCAGCCCAGCAGCCAGAACGGCGCCTCGTCCAGCAGGTGCGTGTCGTTGACGAGGAGCTGGTTGATCAGGCCGTTGTCCCGCTGGAGCATGAAGCTCCAGGTCATCACGGCGGTGAACGCGGGCAGCGCGTAGGGCACCAGGAACAGCGCGCGCAGCGTGCCCCGCCCGCGGCGCACGTTCTGCAGCAGGACCGAGGCGGTGAAGCCGAACAGCCAGGAGAGCCCCACGACGAGCAGTGTGTACAGGATCGAGACCCAGAACGAGTGCAGCAGGTCCTGGCCCACGCCGGTGTTCACGTGCACCGCGGCGCTGTAGTTGGAGAACCCGGTGAACGGCGCGCTGGTCCAGTCCGAGATCGTGGCGATGCCCAGCTTCATGAAGCTCATCGCGATGCCCGCGATAATCGGGATGAAGTGCACCACCAGTTCGGCGATGACGGCGGGCAGCAGGAACAGGTACGGGATCAGCTTGCGCATGCGCCCGGGCCTCCCGGCCCGGGGGGAGCCGGGCCGGGAGCGCTTGCTGCGGACGGGCGGCGGCGCGGTGGACGTCGTCGTCACTTGGGCATCTTCGATTCGGCGGAGGCGAGGGCGGCGCGCACTTCGTCGGTGGAGACGGCTCCCTCCTGTGCGGCCTTGGCGAACAGCGTCTGCATGGCCGTGCCGACCTGGGTCTCGAAGTCACCCTCCTGCGGGATCTTCGGCAGCGGCTTGGCCGCGGTCTTCAGCGCCTGCTGGAAGGGCTTGAGCTCCTCGCGGGAGAAGGCCGGCGCGTTCTCGTAGCCGGAGGAGGTGACCGGCAGCGAGGTGAACTCCTCGTTCAGCTTCTTCTGGGCGGCGTCGTCGGTGAGGAACTTGACCAGCTTCAGGGCGCCGTCGAGGTTGTCGGTGTTCTTGAACACGGCGATGTTGATGCCGGCCGGGAACGTCTTGACGTTCTCGCCGCCCTCGAGGACGGGGAGTTCGGCCGTGCCGTAGTCCTCCATGCCGGCGGCCTTGAGGTTCTGCACGCCGTTGTTCTGGTTGATCACCATGGCGGCCTTGCCGTTGGCGAACGCGTTGAGCGCCGCGCTGGCGTCGTTGCCGTTCTGCGCGTCGGAGGGGTTGACGATGCCCTCCTTGCCCATGAAGTTCACGTACTGCTTGACGGCGGCCACCTCGGCGTCGGAGGTGAAGTCGGGCTTCCCCGCGGAGTCGAAGAGCTCCGCGCCGTGCTGCGCGCCGAGCAGGAAGGCGAAGTGGGCGTTCTCCGTCATGCTGTTGGAGATCGTCAGGCCCCACTGGTCGTCGTGGGTGAGCTTCTTGCCGTCGGCGACGAGTTCCGCCCAGGTGGTGGGCGGGCCGTCGATGCCGGCCTCGGCGAACATCTTCTTGTTGTAGAACATGCCGTAGGCCAGGGCGTACAGGGGTATCGACGAGGGCGTCTTCCCCTCCTGCCCGGTGGTGGCGAAGCTCGAGGCGAGGAACTTGTCCTGGCCGCCGATCTTCTTCAGCTTCGCCGCGTCGAAGTCGACGAACGCGCCGGTCTTCTGCATCTGCGGCGCCCACGTGTTGCCGATGTTGACCAGGTCCGGGCCCTGGCCGGAGGCGACCGCGGTGAGGATCTTGTCCTGCAGGTGCGCCCAGTCGATGTTCTGCACCTTGACCTTGATGCCGGTCTTCTCGGTGAACTTCGCGAGCACCGGCTTGAGCGTGTCGAGGGTGGCGGCCGCGGTGGGGCCCTGCTGACTCGTCCAGTACGTCAGCGTCTGCGTGTCGCCGCCGCCCGCGGATCCGGAGCCACAGCCGGACGCCGCGACGAACGTGAGCGCGACGGAGCTCACTGCCAGGGCCGTTCTCGGCCGGCGGGAGGGTCCGTGCATGGTCATGCCTCCTGAAAGCGGGTGACGCCCCCGCAGGTCGGTTCGGGGGCGGGACGAAAAAGCGGAGCAACGGCTCGGACGGCCGTGCGGTGCACCGTCTGAGAGCGCTCTCTTTCCGCCAGAGCATTGCGCTGCCGCGGACATCCGTCAAGAGAGGGGACGCGACGAATCACCCGGAACTTCGCCGACCGTTGACGGCGGACCGCGGCCTGCATACGGTTTTCGAGAGCGCTCCCAGCCGCTCACCCACTCCGGAGAAGGGCCGTATGAAAGACGTCTCCCCCCTGACCGACGGTTGGCGGCTGCACCTCCAGGACGGCGGCACCGTGCCCGCGGCCGTCCCGGGCTGCGTCCACACGGACCTGATGACCGCCGGCCTCCTCGAGGACCCCTGCCTGGGCCGCAACGAGCCGGCCACCGCGTGGATCGGCCGGGCCGACTGGACCTACAGCACCGAGCTCACCGCGCCGGAGACCGGCCACGAACGGACCGACCTCGTCTTCGACGGGCTCGACACCGTCGCGGAGATCCGCCTCGGCGAGGCCGTGCTGGGCCGCACCCGCAACATGCACCGCCCGCACCGCTTCGACGTCACCGGCCGGCTCTCCGGGCCGGGCACGACCGGGCTGTCCGTCACCTTCACCTCCGCCTACACCGAGACCGACCGGGTGCGCGCCGCCGTCGGCGACCGGCCCAGCGCCTATCCCGAGCCCATCAACCTCATCCGCAAGACCGCCTGCAACTTCGGCTGGGACTGGGGACCGACGCTCG
>DASSBO010000216.1:0-6414 GCA_035698655.1 Streptomyces sp. | reverse complement strand
TGGTGCTGGACGAGGCCTACCGGGAGTTCATCCGGGACGAGAAGGTCGTCGACGGCGTCGAGCTCTACCGCGACCGTGAGAACGTCTGCGTGCTGCGCACCTTCTCCAAGGCCTACGGGCTCGCCGGTCTCCGGGTCGGTTTCGCCATCGCGCACGAGCGGGTGGCCGCCGCGCTGCGCAAGACCGCGGTGCCCTTCGGCGTCAGCCAGCTCGCCCAGGACGCGGCCGTCGCCTCGCTGCGCAGCGAGGAGGCGCTGCTGGAGCGGGTCGAGGGACTGATCGCGGAGCGCGCGCGGGTCACCCGGGAGCTGGTGACGCAGGGCTGGACCGTGCCCGAGTCGCAGGCCAACTTCGTCTGGCTGCGGCTGGGGGACCGCACCACGGACTTCGCCGCCGCCTGCGAGAAGGCCGGTGTCGTCGTGCGTCCGTTCGCGGGCGAGGGCGTGCGCGTGACCATCGGCGAGACCGAGGCGAACGACATCTTCCTGCAGGCGGCGGCCGCCTTCCGCAAGGAGCTGTGAGCTCAGCCTCCCGTCTGTATATGTGACGAGGGCCACCGGATTCTCCGGTGGCCCTCGTCACATATACCCCCGCTTGTCTGTCGATCGGATGAATCTGTCATCATGTCTTGTGAATGTGAACGCATTCACAAGCACAGCTGTGGTCCGAAGGAGACAGCGACATGGACCTCGCTCTGGCGCCCGAAACCCTGGCGCGGTGGCAGTTCGGCATCACGACCGTCTACCACTTCCTCTTCGTCCCCCTGACGATCTCCCTGGCCGCGCTGACCGCCGGCCTCGAGACCGCCTGGGTGCGCACCCGGTCCGAGAAGTACCTGCGGGCCACCAAGTTCTGGGGCAAGCTCTTCCTGATCAACATCGCGATGGGCGTGGTCACCGGCATCGTCCAGGAGTTCCAGTTCGGCATGAACTGGTCGGCCTACTCGCGGTTCGTCGGGGACGTCTTCGGCGCACCGCTCGCCTTCGAGGCCCTGATCGCCTTCTTCTTCGAGTCGACCTTCATCGGGCTGTGGATCTTCGGCTGGGACAAGCTGCCCGCGAAGATCCACCTGGCCTGCATCTGGATGGTCGCGCTGGGCACCGTGCTGTCCGCGTACTTCATCCTGGCCGCCAACTCCTGGATGCAGCACCCCACCGGCTACCGCATCCACGACGGCCGCGCCGAACTGACCGATTTCTGGGCCGTCCTGACCCAGAACACCACCCTGGTCGTCGTCTTCCACACCCTGGCGGCCGCGTTCCTCACCGGCGGCGCCTTCATGACCGGCATCGCCGCCTTCCACCTGCGGCGCCGCAAGCACGTCCCCGTCATGCGGACCTCGCTGCGCCTCGGCCTGGTCACCCTCGTCGCGGCCGGCGCGCTCACCGCCGTCAGCGGCGACTCCCTCGGCAAGGTGATGTTCGAGCAGCAGCCGATGAAGATGGCCGCCGCCGAGGCGCTGTGGGACGCCGAAGCCCCCGCCCCCTTCTCCGTCTTCGCCTACGGCGACGTGGAGGAGGGCCACAACAAGGTGGCGCTGGAGATACCCGGGCTGCTCTCCTTCCTCGCGCACAGCGACTTCCACACCGAGGTCCCCGGCATCAACGACGTCAACGCCGCCGAACAGCAGCAGTTCGGGCCCGGCGACTACCGGCCCAACATCCCCGTCGCCTACTGGGGCTTCCGCTGGATGATCGGCTTCGGCATGGCCTCGGCCGCACTCGGCGCGGCCGGCCTGTGGCTGACCCGCCGCCGGCTGTGGCTCGCCCCCCACCTGCGCACCGGACCCGACGAGGTCCCCCACCTCGCCCTCACCAAGGGCCGCACGCTCGGCCCGGCGCTGACCGGCTGGTACTGGCGGCTCGCCGTCCTCACCCTCGGCTTCCCGCTCATCGCGAACTCCTGGGGCTGGATCTTCACCGAGACCGGCCGCCAGCCCTGGGCCGTCTACGGCGTCCTGCGTACCCGGGACGCCGTCTCCCCCGGCGTCTCGCAGACGGAAGTGCTCATCTCCATGGGCGTCTTCACCCTGCTGTACGCGGTCCTCGCCGTCATCGAGGTGCGGCTGCTGGCCAAGTACGTCAAGGCGGGGCCGCCGGAGCTGACCGAGTCCGACCTCAACCCACCCACCCGCATCGGCGGCGACCACGCAGACGACCCCGACCGGCCGATGGCCTTCTCCTACTGAGGCGGGAACGACATGGAACTCCACGACGTCTGGTTCGTCCTCATCGCCGTCCTGTGGACCGGCTACTTCTTCCTCGAGGGCTTCGACTTCGGAGTCGGCGTCCTCACCCGGCTGCTCGCCCGCGACCGCGCCGAACGCCGCGTGCTGATCAACACCATCGGCCCGGTCTGGGACGGCAACGAGGTCTGGCTGATCAGCGCCGGCGGCGCCACGTTCGCCGCCTTCCCCGACTGGTACGCCACCCTCTTCTCCGGCTTCTACCTGCCGCTGCTGCTCGTCCTGGTCTGCCTCATCGTGCGCGGCGTCGCCTTCGAGTACCGGCACAAGCGCGACGACGAGCGCTGGCTGACCAACTGGGAACGCGCCATCTTCTGGTGCTCCCTGCTGCCCGCGTTCCTGTGGGGCGTGGTCTTCGCGAACCTCGTGCACGGCGTCGCCGTCGACGCCCACGGCGAGTACGTCGGCTCCCTGACCGACCTCTTCCACCCCTACGCGCTGCTCGGCGGCCTGGTCACCCTCGCCCTGTTCACCTTCCACGGCGCGGTCTTCACCGCGCTGAAGACCGTCGGCGACATCCGCGGCCGCGCCCGGCGACTGGCCGGCCGGCTCGGCCTGGTCACCGCCGCGCTGGCCGCCGTCTTCCTGCTGCTGACCCAACTGCACACCGGCAGCGCGGTCAGCCTGCTCACCGCATCGGCGGCAGTCGTCACGCTCGTCGCCGCCCTGACCGCCAACGGGCGCGGACGCGAGGGCTGGTCGTTCGCCTTCTCCGGCATCACCGTCGCCGCCGTCGTGGCCACGCTGTTCCTGGCGCTCTTCCCCGACGTGATGCCCTCGACGCTCGACCCGGCCTGGAGCCTCACCGCGGCCAACGCCGCGTCCAGCCCCTACACCCTGGGCATCATGACGTGGTGCGCCGGCATCGCCACCCCGGTCATCCTGCTCTACCAGGGCTGGACGTACTGGGTGTTCCGCAAGCGCATCGGCACCAAGCACCTCGCGGGCAGCCACTGATGAAGCCCGTCGACCCCCGCCTGCTGACCTACGCCCGCGCCACCCGCGGCTTCCTGCTCGCCGCCGTCGCCCTCGGACTGGCCGGCGCCGGCCTCGTCGTCGCCCAGGCCGTACTGCTGGCGGACGTCATCACCGGCGCCTTCGTCCACGGCCTGTCCGCCGACGCGCTGCGCACCCCGCTGCTGCAACTGGTGGCGACCGCCGTGGGCCGGGCGGCCGTCTCCTGGCTCACCGAACGCACCGCACACCGCGCGGCGGCCGCGGCCAAGTCCGAACTGCGCATGCGGCTGCTGTCCCACACCACCGCCCACGGCTCCGCCGGGCCGGTCGGCAGCACCGGCGAACTCGCGACGCTCGCCACCCGCGGCATCGACGCCCTGGACGGCTACTTCGCCCGCTACCTGCCCCAACTCGGCCTGGCCGTCGTCGTACCCGCCGCCGTCCTCGCCAGGATCGTCGGCGCCGACTGGCCCTCGGCACTGACCATCGCGCTCACCCTGCCGCTGATCCCGGTGTTCATGGCGCTCATCGGCTGGTACACCCAGGCGCACATGAACCGGCAGTGGCGGCTGCTCGGCCGGCTCTCCGGCCACTTCCTCGACGTCGTCGCCGGCCTCCCGACCCTCAAGGTCTTCGGCCGCGCCAAGGCGCAGGCCGAGACGATCCGCGCCATCACCGCCGACTACCGCCGCGCCACGCTGCGCACGCTGCGGGTCGCGTTCCTCTCCTCGTTCGCACTGGAACTGCTCTCGACGATCTCCGTCGCGCTGGTGGCTGTCAGCATCGGCATGCGGCTCGTACACGGCGAACTCGACCTGTTCACCGGCCTGGTGGTGCTCATCCTCGCCCCCGAGGCCTACCTGCCGGTCCGACAGGTGGGTGCCCAGTACCACGCGGCGGCCGAAGGCCTGGCGGCGGCGGACCGCGTCTTCGCGGTCCTGGAAACCCCGCTCCCCTCCCCCGGCACGCGCCCGGCCCCCGCCCACGCCCCCGTCACCCTGGACGCCGCACGCGTCCATCACCCCGGCCGGTCGGCGGACTCCCTCCCGCCCACGTCGCTCACCCTCCGCCCCGGCGAGACGGTGGCCCTCGTCGGCCCCTCCGGGGCGGGCAAGTCGACGCTGCTCCAGTGCCTGCTGGGCTTCACCCGCCCCACGGCGGGCCGCATACGACTGGACGACACCGACCTCACGGACGTCCATCTCGCCACCTGGCACGAACAGATCGCCTGGGTCCCGCAGGACCCGCACCTGTTCGCGGGCACGATCGCGGACAACGTCCGCCTGCCGCGCCCCGAGGCGACCGGCGCGGAGGTGCGCCGTGCCCTTGCCGAGGCAGCCGCCGCGGAACTCGACCCGGACCGCCGGGTCGGGGAGGGCGGCACCGGCCTCTCGGCGGGCCAGCGCCGCCGCGTCGCCCTGGCCCGCGCGTTCCTGGCGGACCGCCCGATCGTCCTCCTCGACGAGCCGACCGCCGCGCTGGACGGCGCGACCGAGGAAGCCGCGGTCGCGGCGATCACCCGCCTGTGCCGCGCCCGCACGGCCCTGCTGATCTCCCACCGCCCACCCCTCCTGCGCGCGGCCGACCGCATCCACACCCTCCCGGCCCCGGAGCCGGGCCACTCGGCGAGCACCGTCGGCACCGCTGTGCCGCCCACGGGGCCGCACCCGACCGAGGACGGGAGGGGACGTGACGCGCAGGAGGTGTCGTCGGACACTCAGGCGCCGGAGGGCCGCCAGGCCCGAGGGCGTCCGTCCGGCGGCGCCTCCGGAGCGGCGCGGCCCCGCACCCCGGCGGCGCGCCTCGCCCTCGCGGCACTACTCGGCGCGCTGGCCGTCGCCTCCGCCGTCGGCCTGATGGCCACCTCCGGCTGGCTCATCTCGCGGGCGAGCCAGCAGCCACCCGTGCTGTACCTGATGGTCGCCGTCACCGCGACCCGCGCGTTCGGCATCGGCCGGGCGGCGTTCCGGTACGCCGAACGCCTCGTGTCGCACGACGCGGTGCTGCGCCTGCTGGCCGAGGTGCGCACGAGGGTGTACCGACGGCTGGAGCGCCTCGCTCCGGCCGGGCTGGGCCGCACGACGCGCGGCGACCTGCTTTCCCGCCTCGTCGACGACGTGGACGCGCTGCAGGACCGCTACCTGCGGTGGCTGCTCCCGGCGGCCACCGCCGCCACCGTGTCCGTCGCCGCGGTGGCCCTCACCGCGGCCGTCCTGCCCGCCGCCGGCGCCGTCCTCGCGGCGGGACTGACGGCCGCGGGCGTCGGCGTCCCCGCCCTCGCGGCCGCACTGTCCCGCCGCACGGAGCGCCGGCTGGCACCGACCCGCGGCGTACTGGCGACGCGCGTCGTCGACCTGCTGACCGGCACCGGCGAACTGACCGTCGCCGGCGCGCTGCCCGCCCGCCTGGACGCGGTGCGCGCTGCCGACCGCGCCCTGAGGTCCCTGGCCTCGCGCAGCGCGACCGTCACCGCTCTCACTGCGGCGCTCTCGGCGCTGGTCACCGGCCTGACGGTGGCCGGCGCGGCCTGGGTGGGCGTGCGGGCGGTGGCGGACGGCCGGCTGGACGGCGTGTGGCTGGCCGTCGTCGTGCTGACGCCGCTGGCCGCGTTCGAGGCGGTGACGGGTCTGCCGCCGGCGGTGCAGTACCGGGAGCGGACGGCCAGGGCGGCGGAGCGCGTCGAGGAGATCCTGACGGCACCCGAGCCGGTCCGGGAACCCGAGACCCCGGCCGCCGTCCCGCCGGGGGACGTGCACGTGCGGCTGCGCGACCTGACCGCCCGCTACCCGGGTGCGCAGGGCCGCCCCGCCCTCGACGGCGTGGACCTGGACCTGCCACCCGGCCGCCGGATCGCCGTCGTGGGCCGTTCCGGCGCGGGAAAGACCACGCTCGCGCAGGTGCTGCTGCGGTTCCTCGACCCGTCCGCCGGCACGTACACGCTCGGCGGCACGCCGGCCACCGCCCTGGACGGTGACGACGTGCGGCGCGTCGTCGGCCTGTGCGCGCAGGACGCGCACGTCTTCGACAGCACGCTGCGGGAGAACCTGCGGCTGGCGCGGCCCGCCGCCTCCGACGCCGACCTGCACGCCGTGCTGCGTGCCGCCCGGCTCGCGGACTGGGTGGCGGGGCTGCCCGACGGCCTCGACACATTCGTCGGGGAGCACGGCGCCACGCTCTCCGGCGGCCAGCGGCAGCGACTCGCGCTGGCCCGC
>DASSBO010000215.1:0-5488 GCA_035698655.1 Streptomyces sp. | reverse complement strand
GCGCCCGTCCGGAGGACGAGGCGATGTCCTTCCGGCTGCTCGGGCGGCTGGCGCGGCGTCCGCTGTGGCTGGGCGGGATCCTGCTCGCCGTGCTCGCCTACGGGTTCCAGTCGCTGGCGCTGGCCTTCGGTCCGCTGAGCCTGGTGCAGCCGCTGATCGTCAGCGAACTGGTCTTCGCCATCCCGCTGGCCGCCCGGCTGCACCGGATGCGGCTGCGTGCCAGGGAGTGGCTGGGCACGCTGGCCGTGGCCGGCGGACTGGTGCTGGCGCTGGTGGCCGCCCACCCGCGTGCCGGTGACCCGCGCGCCGGGGACGGCGCCTGGCTGCCGGCCATGTCGGCCGTGTGCGCGGCGACCGTAGTCGCGCTGGCGGCGGGGCGCTTCGCCTCGGGCGCGGCGAAGGCGTCGTTGACGGCCCTGGCCGCCGGCATCGTGATGGGGACTCAGTCGGTGCTGCTGGCGGCGACGGTCGCCCGCATCCCCGACGGCTGGGCCGGCGTGTTCGGCTCGTGGCAGACCTGGCTGCTGGTCGCGGCGAGCGTGCTGGGGCTGCTGCTGATCCAGAGCGCCTTCCAGGAGGGTCCGCTGGCGGCGAGCATGCCGGTCATGGACTTCACCGAACCGGCCGTGGCGGTCGTGCTGGGGGTGCTGGTCTTCGGCGAGGAGGTGGGCGGCGGGTTGCTGTCGGGGGTGGCCGCGGCGGTCGGTGTGCTGGTGCTGCTGGCGGGCGTCGTCGTGCTGGACACCTCGCCACTGCTGGCGGCGCTGCACCGGCGCGAGCAGCAGGAGCCTCTCGGGTGGCCGGGACAGACGTGACCCGCCGTCACATACGGTCGACCAAACGGGTGCATAGTGTTACTAATCGCTCCTCTCCGGGCACCTGTGGCGACGACCACCGACGGCACGCACTCGCACAGCCGTCGACCCGCAGCGACATGTGGAGATACCCAGCATGACGAAGTTCCTCACCCGGGCCGCCGTCACGGCCGGCCTGGTCGCAGCCGCCACCGTCGTTCCCCTCGCCGGCGCGGCGCAGGCCAGCCCGCAGGACGCCCCCTACGGCGGCCACGACGGCGTCAACATCTCGGACAACTTCACCGTGATCAACAACGTGGACAACGACTACGACTTCGACTTCGAGATGTTCGACTGACCCACCCGGCCGCCCGCCGGCCCCGCACCGCCCCACGGCCCGCCGGCCGTGGGGCGGTGCCGTATGTGACCTGGGCCGCACCGAATGGGCTCGATTCTGTGGGTGACACACACCGTGTGTCCGGTGAGTATGGGGCCTGGCTCCATGTGCGGCGTCACCTGCCGTCCCTACTGTGTGCGGACATGACGAGCGGAACCTCTCCCACCCCGCGCCCCTCGGCCGACGGCGTGGACCTGCACGGGCGCGTCGCCCTGGTGACCGGCGGCGGCAGCGGCATCGGCCGGGCGTGCGCGACGGCCCTGGCAAACGCCGGCGCCGACGTACACGTGCTGGACGTCGACGGCGAGGCGGCGAAGGCCGTCGCCCGGGACTGCGGCGGACACGCACTCGTGGCCGACCTCGCCGACCCGGCCGCCGCCGACGCCGTACCGGCCGGCGTCGACATCCTGGTCAACAACGCCGGCCTGCAGCACGTGGCACCGCTGACCGAGTTCCCTCCCGAGCGGTTCACGCTGATCCAGCAGGTGATGGTCACCGCACCGTTCCTGCTGCTGCGCCGGGTGCTGCCGCACATGTACGACCGCGGCTGGGGCCGCGTCGTCAACATCTCCAGCGTGCACGGGCTGCGTGCCAGCGCCTACAAGTCCGCCTACGTCGCCGCCAAGCACGCGCTGGAGGGGCTGAGCAAGGTCACCGCCCTCGAAGGCGCGCCGCACGGCGTGACCAGCAACTGCGTCAACCCCGGCTACGTGCGTACCGCGCTGGTGGAAGGTCAGATCGCCGACCAGGCGGCGGCCCACGGCATCAGCGAGGACGACGTCGTCTCCGAGGTGCTGCTGACCCGGTCCGCGCTCAAGCGCCTCATCGAACCCGAAGAGGTCGCCGCCGCCGCACTGTGGCTGTGCGGTCCGCACACCGGCTACCTCACCGGTGCCTCCCTCCCCCTGGACGGAGGCTGGTGCGCCAACTGAGCGCGCCCACGTCCCCGAGCCTCCCCCCACACCCTTCTCCCGCACTCTCCTCCGACCGAAAAACAGGGTGACTTCCATGCCTTCTCCCCAGGCGGCCGCACCGGACGGCCGGCCACGCTCCGGCGGCATCGCCCGCGTCGTCGGCGCCAGCCTGATCGGCACGACCATCGAGTGGTACGACTTCTTCCTCTACGGCTCGGCGGCGGCGCTGGTCTTCAACAAGCTGTTCTTCCCCACCGACGACCCGCTCGTGGGCACGATGATCGCGTTCGTCACCTACGCCATCGGGTTCCTCGCCCGACCGCTGGGCGGCGTGGTCTTCGGGCACTTCGGCGACCGCATCGGGCGTAAGAAGCTGCTGGTGCTGAGCCTGCTCATGATGGGCTTCGCCACCTTCGCCATGGGCCTGCTGCCCACCTACGGCTCCGTCGGCCTGGCGGCACCGCTGCTGCTCACCCTGCTCCGGCTGGTGCAGGGCTTCGCGGTCGGCGGCGAGTGGGGCGGCGCGGTGCTCATCGTCTCCGAGCACGGCGGCAGCGAGCACCGCGGCTTCTGGGCCTCCTGGCCGCAGGCGGGCGTGCCGAGCGGCAACCTGCTGGCCACCGCCGTGCTGGCGATCCTGGCCGCCGTGCAGTCCGACGCGGCGTTCCTCGCCTGGGGCTGGCGGATACCCTTCCTGCTCTCCGGCGTGCTGGTGGGCGTCGGTCTGTGGGTGAGGCTGTCCATCTCGGAGTCGCCGGTCTTCCTGGCCGCGCAGAAGCAGGTCGAGGAGGAGGCCGCCGCCGGCATCACGGAGAAGCCGCCGGTGATCGAGGTGCTGCGCAGGAGCTGGCGGGACGTGCTGACGGCGATCGGCACCCGGTTCGGCGAGAACATCTCCTACTACGTCATCACCTCCTTCCTGCTCGTCTACGTCACCAGTCACCTGGGGCTGTCCAAGAGCACCGCGCTCAACGCGGTGCTGATCGCCTCCGCGGTCCACTTCGTGACCATCCCGATGTGGGGTGCGCTCTCGGACCGCATCGGGCGCCGCCCGGTGACGATCATCGGAGCGGGCGGCATGGCGGTGTGGGGGTTCTTCTTCTTCACCCTGGTCGACTCCGGCTCATCTGTGGTCATCACGCTCTGCGTGACGGTCGGTCTGCTGCTGCACGGCGCCATGTACGGGCCGCAGGCCGCCTTCATCTCGGAGATGTTCGACACCAAGGTCCGTTACTCGGGCGCCTCCATCGGTTCGCAGCTGGCCTCGATCGTGGCCGGTGCGCTGGCGCCGCTCATCGCGGTGGAGCTGCTGCGGGACTTCGACTCCTCGGTGCCGGTCTCGATCTACCTGTGCTTCGCCGGTCTGGTCACCGCGGTGACGGTCTTCGTCGCCCGCGAGACCCGCGGACGGGACCTGTCCCAGCGGCTGGCGACCGCCCCCGCGGGCGCGAACGCCGGCGCGGCGAAGGTCTCCGGCCCCTCCCCCGCCGGGAACGCCTGACCCCCGGCCGTACCACGCTCCCGCCGCCCCGCCGCCCCGCGCCGCGGGGCGGCGGGCTCCTTCCGTGTCCGCCCCGATCGCGAGAAGGGCTGCCACCATGACGATCGTGAACGACGTGACGAGCCCGGACGCCCTTCGGCAGCTGCTCGACCTGCTGGCCCGCGGCGCGCCGCAGGAGAGCTTCGCCCGGCCGGCGCTCGCCCTGCGGGAGGCGGGCGCCGACCCGGCCGAGGTCGCCCTGGTCGAGGAGGCGGCCGAGGTGGCGCTGGCCATCCGGCGGAAGCTGGAGACGCACCGGCGCCGGGAGGGCCAGCTCTCGGCGCTCTTCGACACCGCCGGCGACCTGGCCGCCCTGCGCGACCTGGACGCCGTACTGCGGGCGATCGTGCGCCGCGCCCGGACGCTCGTGGGCACGGACGTCACCTACATGACGCTCAACGACCCGGCCGAGGGCGACACCTTCATGCGCGTGACCGACGGCTCGGTCTCGCCCGCGTTCCAGCAGCTGCGGCTGGGCATGGGCGAGGGGCTCGGCGGCCTGGTCGCGCAGACCGCCCGCCCCTACGCGAGCACCGACTACCGCGTCGACAGCCGGTTCCGGCACACCCGGACCATCGACGCCGGCGTGCACGAGGAGGGGCTGCGCGGCATCCTCGGCGTGCCGATGCAGGTCGGCACCCGGGTGATCGGCGTGCTGTACGCGGCCGACCGCACCCCGCGGGAGTTCACCCAGGACGCCATCGCGCTGCTGTCCTCCCTGGCCGACCACGCGGCCGTCGCCATCGACGGCGCCCGGATGCTGGAGGAGACCCGGGCCGCGCTGGCCGACCTGGGCGCCGCCAACGAGACGGTGCGCGCGCACAGCGAGGCCATGCGGCGCGCCGCCGAGAGCCACGACCGGCTCACCGACCTGGTGCTGCGCGGCGGCGACGTCACCGACGTGGCACGTGAGATCGCCGCGCTGCTCGGCGGCGGCCTGGCCGTACACGACGCGGACGGCACCGAACTCGCCGGGGTCGGCACCGACCAGAGCCCGCCGCCGGAGGAGCTCCTGAGCGCCTCACGGGCCGACGGCCGGGCGGTGCGCGTGCGGGAGGACGCGTGGGTGTGCGCGGTGCTCGCCGGGCCGCAGCTGCTGGGCAGCCTCACGCTGACCGGCCGGCCGCAGCTGTCCGACGCGGACCGGCAGGTCTTCGAACGCGCCGGCCTGGTGACGGCGCTGCTGCTGTTGTTGCGCCGCTCGGTCGCCGAGGCCGAGGACCGGGTGCGCGGCGAACTCCTCGGCGACCTGCTGGCCGACGGCGGCCGGGACCCGGGCAGCCTGACGATGCGGGCCCGCCGGCTCGGCGTGGACCTCACGCTGCCGCACAGCGTCGCGGTGCTGCACTGCGCGTCCCCGCTGCGGCCGCGGCTGGCCGCCGAGGCGACCCGGCAGGCCCGCCGGCTGGGCGGCCTGGCCGGCAGCTACCGCGACGACGTGGTGCTGCTCGCCCCGTCCGACGAACCCGGCGTGCTGGCGCGCGGCCTGGCCGCCGACGTGGGCCGGGCCCTGAACAGCCCGGTGACGGTCGGTTCGGGCGGACCCGCGGTCCGGCACGGCCGGCTGCAGGAGGCACACCGCGAGGCGCTGCGCTGCCTGCAGGCCCTGCAGGCGCTGGGCCGCACCGGCGAGGGCGGCAGCCTGCCGGAACTGGGCTTCCTCGGCGTGCTGCTGGGCGACCGCACCGACGTGCCGGGGTACGTGCGGCAGGTGCTGGGCCCCGTCCTGGACTACGACGAGCAGCGCGGCACCGAGCTGGTGCACACGCTGGACGCCTACTACGCGCAGGGCGCCAGCCTGGCCCGCGCCAAGGACGTGCTGCACGTCCACGTCAACACGGTG
>DASSBO010000214.1:0-13494 GCA_035698655.1 Streptomyces sp. | reverse complement strand
GTCTCCACGCTGTCCCGCAGCTCCTGCGCGAGGCGGACGGTCGGCGCCGGTGCCCGCCCGTACACCACGAAACCCGCCGACGGGCCCGTGCGCCTCGGCCGGTACACGTTGCCGAGCTGTGCGGTGAGGGTGCGCAGCGCGTCCACCTGCCGGCGGACCCGTTCGATGTCCCGCACCAGCAGGTGCAGGCTCGCCCTCGCCTGGGCGTCGTGGGTTGCGTGGTCGGCCATGGGCAAGCCTCTCGAACCGGCGTACAGGGAACGGACCGCCGAGCGGTCCGTTTCGGTCAATCTCACTTGACCAACGGCCGGACGGCCGCTCGGTCACGCAAGGGGGGCGCATTGATGCACGTGCGCGTCGCCCACCGGGCCGCCCGCCCCCGGCGCCGGCAGCGTGCGAACGTAGACTCTGTGGGCATCTGACCCCGCGTCTTCCGAGAGGTTGTCCGCCACCGATGAGGCTCGTCTTCGCCGGCACCCCCGAGGTCGCCGTACCCGCCCTGGACGCCCTGCTCGAGAACGGGCGGCACGAGGTCGCGGCCGTCGTCACGCGCCCCGACGCGCCCGCCGGCCGCGGCCGGCGCATGGTGGCGAGCCCGGTCGGCCGGCGCGCGGCAGAGGCCGGCATCGAGGTGCTCAAGCCGCGCCGCCCGCGTGAGGAGGACTTCCTCGCCCGCCTGAGGGAGATCGCCCCCGACTGCTGCCCCGTGGTCGCCTACGGTGCGCTGCTGCCGCGGACCGCCCTCGACGTGCCCGCCCGCGGCTGGGTCAACCTGCACTTCTCCCTGCTGCCCGCGTGGCGCGGCGCCGCACCCGTGCAGCACGCGGTGCTCGCAGGCGACGAGGTCACCGGTGCCTCCACCTTCCTCATCGAGGAGGGGCTCGACTCCGGGCCGGTCTACGGAGTCGTCACCGAGGAGGTCCGCCCGGCGGACACCAGCGGCGACCTGCTCACCCGGCTCGCCTTCGCCGGCGCCGGGCTGCTCTCCGCCACCATGGACGGCATCGAGGACGGTTCCCTGCAGGCCGTGCCGCAGCCGGCGGACGGCATCACCCTCGCACCGAAGATCAGCGTCGAGGATGCGCGCATCGACTGGACCGCGCCCGCGCTGCGCGTCGACCGTGTGGTGCGCGGCTGCTCGCCGGCCCCCGGCGCCTGGACGCTCTTCCGCGGCGAACGCCTCAAGGTCCGCACCCTCACCCCCGCCCCCGACCGCGACCCGCTCGCCCCCGGTGCGATCGACGCGGGCAAGAACACCGTCCACGTCGGCACCGGATCGCACCCCGTCGAGCTGCAGTGGGTCCAGCCCCAGGGCAAGAAGCCGATGCCGGCCGCCGACTGGGCCCGCGGCGTGCGCATCGACCCCGGCGAGCGGCTCGGCGACTGACACCGCCCGCCGCCGACTACCCTGGACCGGGCCCGCACCCCCCGTACCACCGGAGCACCTTCACCCGTGAGCACCCCGCCACGCCGATCCGCCCCCGCCTCCCGGCGCGGCGGCAAGCCCTACCGCCGGCCCCGCAAGGACCCGGTGCGCATCCTCGCCTTCGAGGCGCTGCGGGCCGTCGACGAACGCGACGCGTACGCCAACCTCGTGCTGCCGCCCCTGCTGGACAAGGCGCGCTCCGCCGGCTCCTTCGACAGCCGCGACGCCGCGCTCGCCACCGAACTGGTCTACGGCACCCTGCGCCGCCAGGGCACCTACGACGCCGTGATCGCCGCCTGCGCGGACCGCCCGCTGCGGGAGATCGACCCCGAGGTCCTGGA
The DNA here is from genome assembly GCA_035698655.1 of Streptomyces sp. Taxonomy (GTDB): domain Bacteria; phylum Actinomycetota; class Actinomycetes; order Streptomycetales; family Streptomycetaceae; genus Streptomyces. Next base: position 11,727 of record DASSBO010000214.1, on the reverse strand, counting down.
CGTCCTCTCCCTCGGCGCGCACCAGCTGCTGGGCACCCGCATCCCCCAGCACGCCGCCGTCAGCTCCACCGTGGAGCTGGCCCGCGTCGTGCTCGGCGACGGCCGTGCCAAGTTCGTCAACGCGATCATGCGCCGCGTCACCGCCCACGACCTGGACGGCTGGCTGGAACGCGTCGCACCGCCGTACGAGGACGACCCGGAGGAACACCTGGCCCTGCGGCACGCCCACCCGCGCTGGATCGTCTCCGCCCTGTGGGACTCCCTCGGCGGCGGGCGGGCCGGCATCGAGGAACTGCTCGCCGCGGACAACGAACGCCCGCGGGTCACCCTCGTCGCCCGGCCCGGACGTTCCACCGCCGAGGAACTCCTCACCGGCGAGGCGCAGCCCGGCACGCACTCGCCCTACGCCGTCCGGCTCGCCGAGGGCGGCGAGCCCGGGGCGGTCCCCGCCGTCCGGGAGGGCCGGGCCGGCGTGCAGGACGAGGGCAGCCAGCTCGTCGCCCTGGCGCTCGCCGCCGCCCCGCTCGAGGGGCCCGACAAGCACTGGCTCGACGGCTGCGCCGGCCCCGGCGGAAAGGCCGCGCTGCTCGCCGCGCTGGCCGCGCAGCGCGGTGCCGGCCTGACCGCCGCCGAGAAGCAGCCGCACCGCGCCCGGCTCGTCGCCCGCGCGCTCGCCGGCAACCCCGGCCCCTACCAGGTCGTCACCGCCGACGGGACGCGCCCCGCGTGGCGCCCCGGCAGCTTCGACCGCGTGCTGGTCGACGTGCCCTGCACCGGTCTCGGCGCGCTGCGCCGCCGGCCCGAGGCACGCTGGCGGCGCCGCCCCGAGGACCTGGAGGGCTTCGCGCCGCTGCAGCGCGCACTGCTCACCAGGGCGGTCGAGGCCACCCGCCCCGGCGGCGTGGTCGGCTACGCCACCTGTTCACCGCACCTGGCCGAGACTCGCGCCGTGGTGGACGACGTGCTCAAGGCCGGCGGCGTCGAACTCATCGACGCCCGTGAACTGCTCCCCGGCGTGCCGCACCTGGGCGACCGCCCCGACGTGCAGCTGTGGCCGCACCTGCATGGCACGGACGCGATGTACCTGGCGCTGCTGCGCAGGCTCTGAGCGGCGGTCAGCCCGTCGCGCCGGAGACGTCACGGCCTTCCAGCGCGGCGTGCAGCCAGTCGTGGGCCGAGCCGGCGGTGGGACGCTCCGGGCCGTTCAGCTCGGCGACCTGCCGCCAGTAGGCGTCGATCCGTGCGTCCGCGGCGAGCTGGCGGCCGAGCCGGCGCCGGTAAGCCGGCGTGTCGCGGGCGCCGCACGCCTGGGCGTGCGCGGCGACGAAGCAGTCCAGCGCCTCGCCCGCCCGCGGCGGGCGGCCCGCGCGCACGTGCGGGGCGGCGAGCGCGAACGCCTCCTGCAGCCCGTCGTAGAGCACCTCGGGCCGGTACCCGGACTCCCGGCGGTGGGCCGCCGGCTGGCTCTTGGCGGCGACGGGGTCGAGCCCGCCCACCACGGCGTGCAGGCGGGCGAAGGCCAGCAGGTCGGCCGGCGCCGGATCGGCGGGCGGCTGCGGGACGGTCTGCTCCAGGAACTCCTGGACCACCCGGGCCGGGAGCCGCGGCGGCAGCCAGCGCCGCCAGAACCGCACCAGCGCGTCCGTGCCCGGCGGCACGCCCACCACGCCGATCAGGCGCAGCCGTTCGGCGCGCTCGGCCGGCGGGCTGTCGCGCAGCAGCGTCAGGGCGGCCTCCCGCCAGCGCAGGGCGGTCAACTGCCCGCCCAGGTCCCGCAGCCGCACGGCGACGACGTCCTCGAACGCGTCCTCGCCGTCCAGCGCACGGCCCACGTCCGGCACCGGCAGGTCCAGCGAGCGCAGCGAGCGGATCAGGTGCAGCCGGTCCAGCGCCTCGGCGGGAAACCGCCGGTGTCCGCCGCCGCTGCGCTGCGCCTGCGGCAGCAGCCCGCGGTCGGCGTAGAACCGCACCGTCTTGACGGTGACGCCCGCGCGTTCGGCGAGTTCGCCGATGCTCCACAGGACCTCTCCGGCCGCCACTTGAACCTCCCTCAGGGGGAGTTCCTACCGTACCGGCGTTCTGATCGGGTACGGGAGGCGAGGAGATCCCCATGACGGCGTTCATCCTGGTGTCGGACGTGTACACCGCCGGCTGGATCTGGCAGGAGGCGGCAGCCGGCCTGCGGAGGTCCGGGGCCGAGGCGGTCCCGGTGACGCTCACCGGCATGGGGGAGCGGCGGGCGGAGGCCGGTCCCGGGACGAACCTGGACACGCACATCGAGGACGTCGTGCACGCCCTCGACGACCTGGACGCGCCGGGCGCGGTACTCGTCGGCCACGGCTACGGCATCCTTCCCGTGCTCGGCGCCGCCGAACGGCGCCCGGAGCGGGTGGCCCGCGTGGTCTACCTGGACGCGGGCATGCCGCGCAGCGGCGACCCGGCACTGGCCGTGCTGCCCGACCCCACTGTCGGCGAACGGCTGCAGGCCGCCGGGCAGCAGGACCGGCCGGTGGCCCCGCCGCCGGCGGGCGAGTGGCAGCGCTGCGGAAGCACCGTCGGGGTGCCGCCCGCAGCGTTGACCGAGCTGGCCCGGCTGGCCGCTCCTCAGCCGGCCGGGACGCTCACCCAGCCGCTGCACCTGACCGGCACCGCGGCGGCGCTGCCGACGACGGGCGTGCTGTGCACGGCGTCCGGGGCCGACATCGGGCTGCTCGAGCTGCTGGTGGGCATGGGTGATCCGCACCTGCGGGCCCTCACCGAGGACCGGGTGCGCTTCTTCGAACTGGACACCGGCCACTGGCCGATGCTCGCCTGCCCCGACGCGCTCACCGACGTGCTGTTGCGGGCCGCCGCGGGCGAGGGCCACCGGCTGACCGCCGCACCGGACGCGCAGCCCGCACACCTGCGTCCCTTCCTCCTCGACCCGCCCGAGAGCCGGCGCGAGCGCACCGGACGGATCGACCTCCACCTCCCGGAGGCCGACGGGCCACGGCCCGCGGTGCTCTTCGTCCACGGTGGCCCGGTCCCCGCCGAAGTACGGCCGACTCCGCGCGAGACGCCCACCTTCACCGGCTACGCCCGCCTGGTGGCGAGCCGCGGAGCCGTCGGCGTGACACTCGACCACCGGCTGCACGCCCTGACCGACTTCGGCCGCGCCGCCGACGACGTCGCCGAAGCCGTCGCGCTGCTGCGGGCCGACCCGCGCGTGGACGCCGACCGTATCGCCCTGTGGTTCCTGTCCGCCGGGGGACTGCTGTCCGCGCGGTGGCTCGCCGCGCCCGAGCCGTGGCTGCGCTGCGTCGCGCTGACCTACCCCGTGCTCGCGCCGCTGCCGAACTGGGGCCTGGATCCGGCCGGGCTGGACGCCGCCCGCGCGGTGCCGGGCGCAGGCACGCTGCCGGTCGTCCTCACGCGCGTGGAGCGGGAGAGCCCGGCGATCGCCGCGACGGTCGGGGAGTTCGTGGCCGCCGCCGCGGACTGCGGTGCGGACGTGGAGATCATCGACGTCCCCGGCGCCCGGCACGGCTTCGAGACCCTCGACCACACCCCGCAGACCCGGGAGGCCGTGCACCACGCGGTCGAGGAGGTGCTGGAACGCCTGGACCGCTGAGCGGCACGTATGCGAGCCTGTCAGACGCAAGGGAGGGTGTTTCTTGGGGCGGGAGCACATAACGGGGGCGAGCGGGCGAAGACGGCCGGGCGCGATCGGCGGCGCACAGGCCGCGTTGGCGGTCCTGGTCGTGGGCGGAACCGCCCTGGGAGCCCTGCTGCTGCACCCGGACACGAACCTGTTCGCCGACGGCCGCGGGCCGCTCGGCGGCAACGCCGGCCTGGTGATCGTCCTCGCCCTCCTGACGTTCTTCGGCGGCCTCGCAGTGCGCGGCAGGTACCTGAAGCTGGTCGGCGCCGATCGGCAGCTCACCCCGGTGGAACAGCGGCTGGTTGACGGCGTGGGCGGCGTGCTGCTGGGTGCGCCGCTCGTCGTCCCGGTGCTCATGCTGGTCCTGTACCGGTCCGGCTCGTCCGGCGGCGACCAGGGGGACGACCGGCGGCCGGTCCGGCTTCCCACCGGCCCGCCGACTCCGACCCCGGGCCCGACGGCTCCCCAGCGGCCCGCGCTTCCCAGGAACAAGGAGCACTTCCTCGACGCCGAGATGCTGCGGATCCTGGTCACTGCGGGCGTCGTCGTGGCCGCCGTGGTCGCCGGGGTGTACCTGTGGCGGCACCTGACCCGGCCGCCCTCGCCCGTCTCCCGGGCGACGTACGCGATGCTCGACGACGAGCAGGAACGCCTGGCCCGGGCGGTGGACTCCGGGCGCCGCGCGCTGCTGGAGGGAACCGACGCCCGCGCGGCCGTCATCGCCTGCTACGTCGCCATGGAGGAGTCGCTGGCCGACTCCGGCACGGCCCGGCGCGCCTCGGACAGCCCGCAGGACCTGCTGGAGCGGGCCGTCGCCGGCGGCGTCCCCGCGAGGGCGGCGGCCGCCGAGCTCACCGCCCTGTTCCGCGAGGCCCGTTACTCCACCCACCCGATGGACGGCGGCCACCGCGACCGGGCCGCGGCCGCGGCCGCCGAGATCACCGACGCCCTGCGTGCGCGCGAGCGCGGGCCCGACGCCGTGGCAGGTACCACGTGAAGACACCCGCAAAGAGCCGGAGATCCGTCGACACCGTGCTGGGCACGCCCGGTTCGGTACGGCACTCGCTGTCCGTACTCGGCGCCGTCGCCGTCGCGGCCGTGCTGCTGCTCGGCTTGGCCGACGGCGTCACCGCCGCCGCCACCGGCCTCGCGCTCTTCACCGCTGTCGCGCTGGCCCTGGGCCGCCATGCCGCGGGCGGCGCCGCCCGGGACAGCGGCTACCGCAGGCCGGTGCGCCTGCTGAGAAGCCGGGCCCCGGCGCTCGGCAGGTGGCGGCACATCGTGGCCGTCACCCTCGCGGACGACAGCGAAGAGCGCCTGCACACCGTCATGCGACCCCGGCTGCAGCGGCTGTTCGCCGCCCGGCTGGCCGAACGGCACAGCGTGTCGATGTACCGGAACCCGCAGCAGGCCCGGGCGCTGGTCGGCGCCGAGCTGTGGCCGTGGATCGACCCCGGGGAGGCCGCTCCGCAGCCCACCCTCCCCGAGCACGTCCTGCGCTCCCTGCTCGACCGCCTGGAAGCCCTGTGACCGCCGGCCCTGCGGCCGATCCCGCAGCCCGCAGACCCGACCTTCGTCCCGTGAGGATCCGACCGTGACCAGCCAGCCCACCATCCCGGACCACGACATCCTGACCCCCAGGCAGGCAGGCGAACGGGCCGTGGCCGTGCTCGACGAGGTCCGCACGGCCGTGGTCGGCAAGCCGGAACCGCTTCAGCTGGTGATGCTCGGCATCCTCGCCGGCGGCCACGTCCTCATCGAGGACCTGCCGGGGCTCGGGAAGACGCTGCTGGCCCGCTCCTTCGCCACCACCCTCGGCCTGGACTTCTCCCGCATCCAGTTCACTCCCGACCTGCTGCCCTCCGACGTCACCGGCGCCCCCTTCTACGACCAGCAGGCCGCCGAGATGGTCTTCCGGCCCGGCCCGGTCTTCACCCACCTGCTGCTCGCCGACGAGATCAACCGCACCCCGCCCAAGACGCAGGCGGCGCTGCTGGAGGCGATGGCCGAGTCCCAGGTGTCGGTCGACGGGAGCACCCGGCCGCTGCCGGACCCCTTCGTGGTCGTCGCCACCGCCAACCCCATCGAGTACGAGGGCACGTACTCCCTGCCCGAGGCACAACTCGACCGGTTCCTGCTGCGGGTGCGGATGGGCTATCTGACGGCCGCCCAGGAGACCGGCATGCTGCGCGCGCGGCTGGACCGGGCGGCGCCCGAGGCCGTGCTGCGCACCCTCAGCGGGCCGGGCGAGGTGCTGGCCATGCGGGCCGCCGTCGAACGCGTGGAGGTGGACGACGACCTGCTGGAGTACGTCGTCGCGCTGGTCGGCGCCACCCGGGAACACCCGCACGTCCAGGTCGGCGCCTCGCCGCGCGGCGGCCTGGCCCTGGTGCAGCTCGCCCGTGCCCGTGCCGTGCTGGACCTGCGGGACTACGTGACCCCGGAGGACGTCAAGTCCGTGGCGGTGCCGGCCCTCGCCCACCGGCTCACCCTCAAGCCGGAGTTGTGGGTGAGGCAGATCGACGGTGACGACGTGATGGGCGAGATCCTGCAGTCCGTGCCCGCCCCGCAGACGCTGCCCCGCACGTCGGCCGCCTCATGACGGACCCGGTGCCGGCCCGCTCGGCGGCCGCCGAGCGGGCCCTGGACGGCCGCCGGGACGTGACCACCGAGCCACCGCCGCCTCCCCCGCCCGGCTGGCGCACCGGCGAACGCACGCTGCGACTGGGCACGCTGGCCGTCGTCGCGCTGGCCGCCGCGCTGCTCAGCGGGCACGCCTGGGTGCTCGCTCTCGCCGCCGGGCCCCTGGTGCTGCTCGCCCTGGCCCTGCCGAACGGGCCGCGCCCGGACGTCGTGACGGCTGAGGCCGAGGCCGAGCCGCGGCGCTGCTTCGAGGGCGAGCAGGTGACGGTGCGGATCGCGGTGGACTACGACGGTGAGCCCGCCCGCCTGGACCCCGGCATCACCCTCGGTCACGGCGTCCGTCTCGACCACCTCGCGGTCGGCACGCACCGGGTCGACCTCGTGCTGACCGCGCAGCGCTGGGGCCGCTGGACGCTCGGCACGGTCGACATCGACGTCTACGACCGCGGCGGACTGGCCTGTCGCACCGTGCGGGCCGAACTCGGCGAGATCGCCGTCTTCCCCGTCCCCGAACACGCCGGCCTCACGCCCATCCCCGTCCGGCTGCCGCAGCGGCTCGGCGAACACACCTCCCCGCACCGCGGCGAGGGCGTCGAGGTCACCGGCGTGCACCCGTACGTGCGCGGCGAACGGCAGCGCCGGATCAACTGGCCGGCCACCACCCGACGCGGCACGCTGCAGGTCCACCAGTTCGCCGCGGAACGCACCGCCGACACGGTCGTGCTGCTGGACGTCCTCACCGACGTGGTCGACCCGGTCACCGGCGCGTCCTCGCTCGACGAGGCCTTCCGGGCCGCCGCCGGACTCGTCCGCGGCTACCTGCGCACCCACGACCGGGTCGGCGTCGTCTCGGTCGGCGGTGCGACCCGCTGGCTGCAACCCGGCAGCGGCCAGGGGTACTTCTACCGTCTCGTGGAAAGCGTGCTGGAGGTCCGCAAGGACCACGCGCACCGCACGTCGGGCCTCAGCCCGCTCCCACCGCCCGCGGTGCCCGAAGGAGCACTGGTCTACGTCCTCACGCCGCTGACCGACCAGCGCATCTTCGACGTCCTGCAACAGGTGCGCGGGCGGGCCAACCCGATGGTCGTGGTCGAGATCCCGACCGGCGACCCGGTTGTGGAGGACGGCGACACCGAGGGCGAACTCGCGCTGCGGCTGTGGCGGGCCGACCGCGACGCCATGCGCTTCTCCCTCGCGGAACGCGGCATCGCGGTCGTCACCCACCGGCCCGGCGAGACCCTCGACCTCGCCCTCTCGCCGCTGCTGCGCACCCGCATCCACGGAGGGGCCCGATGACCACTGCCTTCGCCCTCCTCCGTGCCCGTCTCACCTCCCGCCTGGCCGACCGGCTGCTCGGCACGGCCCTGGCCGTCGCCGCGTGCGACCCGCCGGCTGTTCTGCACGCCTCCATGTCGGTGCAGCTGCTGGTGCTCGTGGCGGCGGGAGCCGCGTGGTGGGCCGCCCCGATGACCGACGCGCGCCCCGCCCCGGCCGCCATGCGCTGGTGGACCCTCGCGATCCACCGCAGGACGACCGTGCTGCCGGCCGCGGCCATCGTGGTCGCCGCGGCCACCGGGCCCGCGCTGTGGACGGCCGTCTGCATCGCCGCGCTGCTGCTCGCCTACCTGCTCGTCACCGACGCCTGGACGGCCGGCGTCACCGCGCCGCCCGGCCGGCCGCGGGCCACACCCGCGCTCGCGGCCGCCGCCGCGACCGCGGCGGTCATGCTCGCCGCCCAGGCGCCGGTCGCCCATACCTCGTGGGCACGGCTGCCCGCGGCACTCGCCGTCGCCGCGACCGCCGTCTGCCTGCTGCTGGCGCTGCGCACCCGGCACCGCCCGCCCCGCAGATGTCCTCCCTCGTCCGAAGACGTGATTGGGTAGGGGACATGGCGCAGATCAATCCCAGCATCCTGTCCGCCGACTTCGCACGCCTGGCCGACGAGGCGAAGGCCGTCGAGGGAGCCGACTGGCTGCACGTGGACGTCATGGACGCCCACTTCGTGCCCAACCTGACCCTCGGCACGCCGGTGGTCGAGGCGCTGCACAAGGCGACCGGCACCCCGCTGGACTGCCACCTGATGATCGAGGACCCGGACCGCTGGGCCCCGCAGTACGTCGAGGCCGGCGCCTCCTCGGTCACCTTCCACGTCGAGGCCGCGGCGGCCCCGGTCCGGCTGGCGCGGGAGATCCGGGCCAAGGGCGCCCGGGCGTCCATGGCACTCAAGCCGGCCACCCCGATCGAGCCGTACGAGGACCTGCTGCCCGAACTGGACATGCTGCTGGTCATGACCGTGGAGCCCGGCTTCGGCGGTCAGGCCTTCCTCGACATCATGCTCCCCAAGATCCGCCGCACCCGCCGCCTCATCGAGAAGCACGGGCTGCAGATGTGGCTCCAGGTCGACGGCGGCGTCTCCGCCTCCACCATCGAACAGTGCGCCGAGGCCGGCGCCGACGTGTTCGTCGCCGGCTCCGCGGTGTACGGCGCGGACGACCCGGCGGCTGCCGTCCGTGCCCTGCGCACCCGGGCCGAGGAGGCGGCCGGCCGGTCTGCCGCCCACTGAGAATCGGCCGGCCGCCCGCCCCGCTCATGGGTGCACGATGCACGGAAGGGATCAAGGGCGCCCGGGATCTGCGAGGATGAACGTGGGGCGTTCAGGCGCCGGGAGTCGGTGGAGCAGTGCGAGCAGCGAGGTGAGTGCGGTGTCGACGGGTCGGTCCACGAGAATGGGACCCGCCGAGCTCGTCCAGGCGGCGGCGATGGCCCGCCGCTTCTATCTGGAGGGCAAGTCCAAGATCCAGATCGCTGACGAGTTCGGAGTCAGCCGCTTCAAGGTGGCCCGGGTGCTGGAGACCGCTCTCGAGCGCGACCTGGTCCGCATCGAGATCCGGGTGCCCGCCGAGCTGGACGCCGACCGGTCCGACGCGCTGCGCGCCCGCTTCGGACTGCGGCACGCCGTCGTCGTCGAGTCGCCCACCGAGGCGCCGGACGCCGGTGCCGCCGACGAGGGCGCCGCGGCCGACCCGGAGAACCTCGGCGAGGTGGCCGCCGACCTGCTCGGCGAACTCGTCACCGACGGCGACGTGCTGGGCCTGGCCTGGGGGCGTTCCACCATCCACATGGCCGCCGCCCTGCGGCAGCTCCCGCCGTGCACCGTCGTGCAGCTGACCGGCGTCTACGACGCCGGCACCGCCGACCGCGGGTCCGTCGAGGCCGTGCGCCGGGCCGCCGAGGTGGCCGGGGGAGAGGCGCACCCGATCTACGCCCCGATGCTGCTGCCCGACCGGGCCACGGCCGCCGCACTGCGCAGCCAGACCGGCATCGCCCGCGCCTTCGAGTACTTCGACAAGGTCACCGTCGCGGCCGTCTCGATCGGCTCCTGGGAGCCCGGCGTCTCCACCGTCCACGACATGCTCAGCGACGCCGAGCGCGACCACTACTCCTCCCTCGGCGTGGCCGCCGAGATGTCCGCCCACCTCTTCGACGTCGACGGCCGCCGGATCGGCCGCGACCTGGGGGAGCGGTGCATCACCGTCGAGGCCGACCGGCTCCGCCGCATCCCCGAGGTCGTCGCCATCGCCGGCGGCGCCCGCAAGGCCCCGGCCATCGGCGCCGTACTGCGCTCCGGGCTGGTCACCAGCCTCGTCACCGACACCGCGGCCGCCGACCAGCTGCTGGCCGGCCCCCGCCCGGCCACCCGGCCCGCCCTGGACCGCGCCGACCCCGACGGGCGCGAGGCCCGCACCTCGTAGGATCACACGAACCCGGCGGCGCAGAACCGGCGGATCGTCCCCGGCCGGCGCGGGGCCCGGCCATGGGAGACTGAAGTACGTGCGTTTTCTCAACGATCAGCCGGCTCCGTACGACCTCACGTACGACGACGTCTTCATGGTGCCGAACCGCTCCGCGGTCGGCTCCCGCCAGGGCGTGGACCTCACCAGCCCCGACGGCAGCGGGACCACCGTCCCCCTGGTCGTCGCCAACATGACCGCGGTCGCCGGGCGCCGCATGGCGGAGACCGTCGCCCGGCGCGGCGGCCTCGTCGTCATCCCGCAGGACATCCCCCTCGACGTCGTCACCGACGTCATCAGCTGGGTCAAGCAGCGCCACCTGGTGCTGGACACCCCCATCACCCTCACCCCCGGCCAGACCGTCGCCGACGCGCTGGCCCTGCTGCCCAAGCGGGCGCACAACGCGGGCGTCGTGGTCCGCGACGGGCGTCCCGTCGGCGTCGTCACCGAATCCGACCTGACGGGCGTGGACCGCTTCACCCAGCTGTCCGAGGTGATGTCGCGCGACCTGCTCGTGCTCGACGCCGACGTCGACCCGCGTGAGGCGTTCAACCGCCTCGACGCCGCTCACCGCCGCATCGCCCCCGCCGTCGACGCAGACGGCCGGCTCGGGGGCATCCTCACCCGCAAGGGCGCGCTGCGCGCCACGCTGTACACCCCGGCCACCGACGCCCGCGGCGCCCTGCGGGTGGCCGCCGCGGTCGGCATCAACGGCGACGTGGCCGGCAAGGCCAAGGCGCTGCTCGACGCCGGTGTGGACACCCTCGTCGTCGACACCGCGCACGGCCACCAGGAGGGCATGCTCGAGGCGGTACGGGCCGTACGCGCCCTGGACCCGCAGGTGCCCGTCGTCGCCGGCAACGTGGTCGCCGCCGCGGGCGTCCGCGACCTGGTCGAGGCGGGCGCCGACATCGTCAAGGTCGGTGTCGGCCCCGGCGCCATGTGCACCACCCGCATGATGACCGGCGTGGGCCGCCCGCAGTTCTCCGCCGTCCTGGAGTGCGCCGATCAGGCGCGCCGGCTGGGCAGGCATGTGTGGGCCGACGGCGGCGTGCGCCACCCGCGCGACGTGGCGATGGCCCTCGCGGCGGGCGCCTCCAACGTCATGATCGGCTCCTGGTTCGCCGGAACCCACGAGTCGCCCGGCGACCTGCAGCAGGCCACCGACGGCCGGCTGTACAAGGAGTCCTTCGGCATGGCCTCCGCCCGCGCCGTGCGCAACCGCACCAGCGAGGAGTCCGCCTACGACCGCGCCCGCAAGGCGCTCTTCGAGGAGGGCATCTCCACCTCCCGCATGTACATCGACCCCGCACGCCCCGGCGTCGAGGACGTCATCGACTCCGTCATCGCCGGGCTGCGCTCCGCCTGCACCTACGCCGGCGCCCGCAACCTGGCCGAGTTCGCCGAGCGGGCCGTCGTCGGCGTGCAGAGCGCCGCCGGCTACGCCGAGGGGAAGCCGCTGCACGCCAGCTGGTGACGCTCCTCACCGCGCCCCGGCCCCCGACGGCAACGTTTGCGCACGTCGGGGCGCCGGGGCGCAACGAATCGCCGGGAACGCGCAATACTCCCGCATTTCGGCGGGGAACGCCGAGCTCGTAAGGTTCTGCGCAGTACGTGGAGTGGCGCGGACCGCCAGCTTTGCGGTCCCGGCAC
>DASSBO010000213.1:0-6454 GCA_035698655.1 Streptomyces sp. | reverse complement strand
CGCCTCGGCGGTGCCGCTCGCGATCCCCTCGGCGGTGCTCGACCGGCGGTTGCGGGCGCTGGGCAGCACTGCGCCGGTTTCCGCGATCACTCGGGTCGGGGGTGTGCCGGCCTCGGGGGCGCTGCTCCTGAGCGCGCTCTTCTCCAGGCCCCGGCTACGCGGTGACCTTCGCCCTGCTCATCGCGGGCGTGTGGTCACGAGCCTGCTGGGCCGGCTCCTGCCGCGCCCGCCGGCCTGGTCCGGCTGGTCCGGGTGACAGCCGTGTGGCCGGTGACCCGCCCCCGCACCGCCCGTGGTTGAGGCGCCGAACGCGTGCGGGGCCGGGTCACCGGCTGAGCGTCACCCGAAGTTGGCGACGCCGGTGGCGAAGGAGGTGTCGCACACCGGGCGGGCGAACTCCTGGGCGCGCTGCACGGCGCCGTCGTACTTGCGGACCGCCGCGCGGCCGAGGGCCCTGGCGATCTCCGTGCAGTGCCCGGCGAGCGAGGGCTTCTCGCGCATGGCGCGCTGCAGGCTGGTGAGCGCGACGCCCGGGTCCTTCTCCTGCAGCTCCGCGACGAGCTTGTCGCGGAGGACCTCCTGGGGCGTGCGTGCGCCGGTCTTCCCGGTCGACGCCTTCTCGGCGGAGGCGGTGAGGACCTGGGCCTCGGAGGGCGAGGCCGCCCACGGCACGCGGGTGACCGCGAGCGTCCCCGAGAGGACGAGGGCGACCGGGAGGACGAGAGCGAGGGATCGGCCGATTCGGCGGGCTGCGTGTGTCACGTCGCGATCGTAGCGCCGGGTAGTGATTTGGCGACATTTGGTCACCTTGTCGAGCGACGAAAAACTCGTGTCGCCCGGACGCGTGTTGACGCACGTGAATCGAAAAGAGGCCGGGTTCCCGTGATGTACGGAAACCCGGCCCCTGCGCTGCTCGGTCGTTCAGTCGCTCAGGCGCTCACCGGTCGACGTGGAGAACACGTGCGTCTCGCCCGCGCGCGGCACGACGTGCACCACGGAACCCTTCTCGGGAACCTCGCGGCCGCTGACCCGCACGACGAGGTCCATCTGCTCGCCGCCGACGTCGGCGGTGCCGTAGATGTAGCCGTCCGCGCCCAGTTCCTCGACGACGTTCACGGAGACCGCGAGACCGGCCGGGTCGTCCTTGGACATCGACGCCCCGTCGCCGTTCGCGAGGTCGAAGTGCTCCGGGCGGCAGCCGACGGTGACCGTCGAGTCGCCCTTGGAGGAGGCCGTGTCCAGCACCTCGCGCTCGATCTGCACGACGCTGTTGCCGAACTTCACGCCGCCGTCGATGATCGGCACCTCGACGAGGTTCATCGCCGGCGAGCCGATGAAGCCGGCCACGAACAGGTTCGCGGGCTTGTCGTACATGTTCCGCGGCGAGTCGACCTGCTGCAGCAGGCCGTCCTTCAGCACCGCCACGCGGTCGCCCATCGTCATGGCCTCGACCTGGTCGTGGGTGACGTAGACGGTGGTGATGCCCAGCCGGCGCTGCAGCCCGGCGATCTGCGTACGGGTCTGCACACGCAGCTTGGCGTCCAGGTTGGACAGCGGCTCGTCCATGAGGAACACCTGCGGCTCACGCACGATCGCGCGGCCCATCGCGACACGCTGCCGCTGACCACCGGAGAGCGCCTTGGGCTTGCGGCCCAGGTAGTCGGTGAGGTCCAGGATCTTCGCCGCGTCCTCGACCTTCTTGCGGATCTCCGACTTCGGCACGCCCGCGATCTTCAGGGCGAAGCCCATGTTGTCCGCGACGGACATGTGCGGGTACAGCGCGTAGTTCTGGAACACCATCGCGATGTCCCGGTCCTTCGGCGGAAGGTGGGTGACGTCCCGGTCACCGATCCGGATGGCGCCGTCGTTGACGTCCTCGAGTCCCGCGAGCATGCGCAGGGACGTCGACTTGCCGCAGCCGGAGGGGCCGACGAGGACGAGGAACTCGCCGTCCTCGATGTCGATGTCGAGCTTGTCGACGGCGGGCTTGTCCGATCCCGGGTAGACCCGGGTCGCCGCGTCGTAGGTGACCGTGGCCATGTTGTCTCCTTCACCGGCAGGTACGTGCCGGACGATCCGTCGTAAAGGGGTGGTGCGCCCGCCGGCCGAGCCGCAGACGCTCCGTGACGCTAACCCGCCGTTCTCCGGCCTGTCACCACTCCGGCGCAAGAAATCGCAGGCAGTGCGCCCGCCCCTACCGTCCGCGCCCGCCACCACGTCCCCCGGCGCAGACCCGTGCCCGTTACACTGCACCCGCACGCCTCCTTAGCTCAGCTGGCCAGAGCAACGCACTTGTAATGCGTAGGTCGTCGGTTCGACTCCGACAGGAGGCTCTCCGTCGGGGCAGGTCGGACGTGGTCCGGCCTGCCCTTGAGCCGGAACTGAGCGGCCGGTGACGGCCCCTCGGGGAACGGTCGGTGTCCGTCTGGGGGGATACTCATGCGCTTTCGTACCGTTGCGGCCTCGGCCGCGCTCGTCCTGTGCGCCATGACCGCAGCAACGGCTTGTTCGTCGTCGGAGCCCACGGACGGCTCCCGGTCCGCGAGCCCGTCGCCCTCGGCCGACTGCGCTACCGCTGCCGATCCGCTCCCGCCGGAGTGCGAGGTGCCCGGCCTTTCGTTCACCGAGGTCGAAGAAGGCGAGCCGGCCACAGGGGCGCCCGCCACGCAGTGACGACCGTCGAGTCGTCCGCGCGCCGCCGGAGGCTCAGGAGCGCCAGAGGTTGCGGCGGCCCGGTTCGGTCTCCTTCAGAGGGCGCGTGAGGTTCCTCGTCGGGGACTGCCAGTAGAACCGCAGGAGATCGAGCATTCTGCTGCGCGTGTGCGGATCGAGCTCGCGTGCCATGGCGACGGCTGCGAGCGCGCCGGCGTCGTGGATGAGTTCCGCCATGTGGTGCAGTTCGCCGCCTCCGTCGTCGGCGGTGAGCTGCTCCGTGGCGCGGGAAAGCGTTCCGCCGGTCTGCCGGGCGGAGAGTTCCAGGGCGTGGAGGATACGGACGAGGTGTTCGGGGCCGCGCTCCGCGTCCTCGGCGACACGCTTCTCCAGGTGCTCGGCGGGTCGGTGCCGGTTCCAGGCGTCGACCAGCAGCGTCAGGGTGTCGTCCACCGGCGTGGAACGTCGTTCTCGGGGCATCTCGGCAGTCAGGTCGTAGAGGGCGGGGCGGCCGCGCTGCGCTTCGGGCAGACGCCCCACGCACTCTCCACGCGGCCGGCCCGGCGCGCACTGCACACTTCCGGCAACCATCTGTCGGCCAGCTTGCCGGGCTGTTACGCGCGCCGCCGTCACGGTCGGCCCTGTGCTGAGCCCGGTTGGCGGCCGCCCGCCGTGTCAGGAGTCGGTCGGGCCCCGCGAGCGCGGGCGGGCGCGGAGGTGGGCGCGTTCGCCCTGGCGGCCGAACAGGACGAGGCACTCGGCCGGTTGGTCGCCCGCGGCGCCGAACCAGTGCGGCACGCGGGTGTCGAACTCGGCCGCCTCACCGGGGGAGAGGACCAGGTCCCGCTCGCCGAGGACGAGCCGTAGCCGGCCGTTGAGGACGTAGAGCCACTCGTAGCCCTCGTGGGTCTTCGGCGCCGGTTCGCTGCGGCCGCTGTCGGCCCGGTAGACGATCTTGTACGCCTGGATGCCGCCCGCCCGGCGGGTCAGCGGCACCATCGTGACGCCGCTGCGGGTGACGGGGCGCAGGTGGATGCGCGGGTCGCCGGTGGGCGGCGCGTCGACGAGCTCGTCGAGGGTGACCCCGTGCGCCCTGGCCAGCGGGAGCAGCAGTTCGAGGGTCGGCCGACGAGTGCCGGACTCCAGCCGGGAGAGCGTGCTCACCGAGATGCCGGTCGCCGTGGAGAGGTCGGCCAGGGTGGTCTCCCGCTGCCGGCGCAGGGTGCGCAGCCGGGGGCCGACCCCGTCGAGTGCTTGGTCGAGGTCGCTGTCCATGCCTGCAGTTTGCCAGACCGGCAATGAAGCTTGCCGTTTCGGCTGCCGGTGCCGCAAGCTCGGCTGCGGAGGTGGTCATGGTGACTGATCAGCTGAAAGACGGATATGACGTGGTGGTCGTCGGCGGCGGCGCCGCCGGGCTCAGCGGGGCGCTGATGCTGGCACGGGCGCGCCGGTCGGTCGCGGTCGTGGACGCGGGCGCGCCGCGCAACGCACCTGCCGGCGGCGTGCACGGGCTGCTGGGCCTGGACGGGACTCCGCCGGGCGAGTTGCTCGATCGCGGCCGGGCGGAGGTCCGCCGCTACGGCGGTCACGTGGTCTCCGGCGAGGTCGGCGACGTGTCGCGCGAGCCGGGCCGCGACGGCACCGGGTTCGAGGTGGCGCTCACCGACGGCCGGACCGTCCGTGCCCGCCGCCTGCTGGTGACCACCGGGCTGGTCGACGGACTGCCGGACGTGCCGGGGCTGCGGGAGCGGTGGGGGCGCGACGTGGTGCACTGCCCGTACTGCCACGGCTGGGAGGTCCGTGACCGGGCGATCGGGGTGCTGGCCACCGGCCCGATGTCCGTCCACCAGGCGCTGCTGTTCCGCCAGTGGAGCGACGACGTCACGTTCTTCGCGCACACCATGCCGTCCCCGGCGGGGGACGAGGCGGAGCAGTTGGCCGCCCGCGGCATCCCCGTGGTCGAGGGCGAGGTCGCGTCCGTGGAGACCGCCGACGACCGGCTCGTCGGACTGCGGCTGGGTGACGGCACGGTGGTCGGCCGTGAGGCGCTGGCGGTCGCGACGCGGATGACGGCGCGCGGCGGCTTCCTGTCCGCGCTCGGGCTGCGCCCCCGCGAGCACCCTTCCGGGATGGGTGAGCACATCCCGGCCGACGCCACGGGCGCGACCGACGTGCCCGGCGTGTGGGTGGCCGGCAACGTCACCGACCTGTCCGCCCAGGTGGGGGCGTCGGCGGCCGCGGGCGCCGCCGCGGCGGCGCAGATCAACGCCGACCTGATCGCCGAGGAGACCCGCGAGGCGGTCGCCGCCCACCGTGCCCTTGCGGCTGCCGGCCGGGACGGCCGCGGGTTCGAGGCTCCCGACGCCGTCCTGCGGGCGCGCAGGCGCTAGAACGGCTCCGGCTCGTCGCGGCCGGTGTGCAGGTGCTCGATGTGGCCGAGTGCCTGGTCGATGAGGTCGGCGACGTGGTCGTCGTGCAGGGAGTAGACGATCGAGCGGCCGCGCCGCTCGGCGGCCACCAGGCCGAGGTTCTTCAGCAGCCGCAGTTGGTGGGAGCAGGCCGAGCGCTCCATGCCGACGGCGTCGGCGAGTTCGGTGGCGGCGCACGGGCCGCGGTGCAGGTGGGCCAGGATCAGCAGCCGGGACGGCGTCGCCAGCGCCTGCAGGGTGGTGGCGACCTTGTCGGCGCCGACCGCGTCCAGCCGTGCGCGGACGCTGCTGCTCGTCTGCATCCCGTGGCCCATACGGACCAGTCTATCGATGACACGTGAATTACTGTTCACGCGTTCCCTATAGTGGTCCGCATGTCGACCACCCTCCTCGCCGATCCCGCCACCCCGGTGACCGCCCGGCCGGCGCCCCGCCGCACCAGGGTGCTCGCGCTGCCCGAGGCGCGGTGGGCGCTGGCCGCCCTGCTGTTGTTCCTCGCAGCGCTCCCGCCCTACCTCGCGGGGGCGCCGGCATGGGCGTGGGGGCCGCTGTTCGCCCTCGCCTACGCCGCAGGCGGCTGGGAGCCGTGCCGGTCCGGCCTGCAGGCACTGCGCGAGAAGACGCTCGACGTGGACCTGCTGATGATCGTCGCCGCGCTCGGCGCGGCCGCGATCGGGCAGGTGATGGACGGCGCGCTGCTGATCGTCATCTTCGCCACCTCCGGTTCCCTGGAGGCGCTGGCCACCGCCCGCACGCAGGACTCGGTGCGCGGACTCCTGGACCTCGCGCCGGCCACCGCGACCCGGCTGACGGACGCGGGCGGCGAGGAGGTGGTGCCCACCGGGGAGCTGCGGGTGGGCGACGTCGTCCTGGTCCGCCCGGGCGAGCGGGTCGGCGCGGACGGCCGGGTGCTGGACGGGGCGAGCGAGGTCGACCAGGCCACCATCACCGGCGAGCCCCTGCCGGCGGCCAAACAGCCGGGCGACGAGGTCTTCGCGGGGACGCTGAACGGCACCGGCGCCCTGCGGGTGGCGGTCGGACGGGACCCGGCGGACTCGGTGATCGCGCGCATCGTCGCGATGGTCGAGGAGGCGTCGCGGACCAAGGCGCCGACCCAGCTGTTCGTCGAGAAGGTCGAGCAGCGTTACGCGCTCGGCATGGTCGCCGCGACGATCGCCGTCTTCGCCGTCCCGTTCGCCTTCGGGGCGGCGCTGCCGGACGCGCTGCTGCGGGCGATGACGTTCATGATCGTGGCCTCGCCGTGCGCGGTGGTGCTCGCCACCATGCCGCCGCTGCTCTCGGCCGTCGCCAACGCCGGACGGCACGGGGTGCTGGTCAAGTCGGCCGTGGTGATGGAACGGCTGGGCCAGGCC